>JANOOP010000374.1:0-4954 GCA_031421415.1 Candidatus Eiseniibacteriota bacterium | reverse complement strand
GCCTCCTTCCTGGCGGGACTCCTCCCGGCGCTGAATGCCACGAACGTGATCGAGCAGCGTTCCTTCCTGGCGGGAAAACCGAATCGGCAGGTCGCCGCGTCGCTCGTCACGATCGTCGACGACGGGCTGCTCCGGCGGGGGCTGGGGACGCATCCGTTCGACGGGGAAGGCGTGCAGCACCGCCGAACCGTGGTGATCGAGAACGGCGTGCTGGTGAAGTTTCTCCATACGGCAACGACGGCGCGGCGGATGAACGTTCGCTTGACGGGGAACGCGGTCCGCTCCTACGACACGCTTCCCGCTGTCGGCGCGACGAATCTCTATCTCCAGGCAGGAGCGACCACGCTCGACAAAATGGTGTCCGAGACGCCGCGCGGTCTCCTGGTGACGGAGCTGGCGGGACCCGGCATCGACACGGTCTCCGGCGAGTATTCCCAGCAGGTCGCCGGACGTTGGATCGAGAAGGGAGTCCTCGGCGCCCCTGTCGAAGGGGTGACCGTGGCCGGTCGCCTCGGCGAGATGCTCCTCGGCATCGACGGCGTGGGGAAGGACCTCGAGTACCGCTCCGCGATCTCCTCTCCCAGTATCCGATTCCGCCAGCTCACCATCGCGGGCTCGTAGGCCAGGTGCGCGCGGCCGCCTCGTTCCTCGCCATCGGTCGCGCAGTACTGATCGCGCTGGCCGTATCCGTCCCGGCTCACGCCAAGGCCCCCGCGCCTCTCCCCTGGTCCCGTGCCGATCTTCCCGGCTCGCATTACGCGTCGGCGGTGGTCGTGGCGCGCCTCGACGGCGATTCGCTCCGGGACATCGCCCTCACCGACTACGGGGCGAACCATGTGAGCATCTTTCTCAACCTAGGGCATCGCGGTTTCGTGCGGATCGCGGACGTGGAGGTAGGCTTCGCGCCGCAAGACCTGGCGGCGGGAGACGTGAATGGAGACGGCGCGATCGATCTGGTCGTGGCGAACGAAGGATCGTCGAGCATCACCATCTTGCGAGGCGATGGAGACGGCTCGTTCGAAGCCCAGGCCGATCTCGCGGCGGGGGGCGGCGCGAATTCGGTCGCGCTGGCCGATTTCAATCGGGATGGATACCTCGACATCGCCGCCGCAAACATGATTCGGAAGACCGTCTCCGTCCTCTATGGGAACGGAAACGGTCTCTTCGCGCCGCCGGAGCCGCTCCTGGCCGCGATCGCGCCGATGAACGTCGCCGTCGGAGACCTGGACCGCGATCTGGTCCCCGATCTCGTCGCCGCCGATCACCTCTACAACACCGTCAGCGTTTTCCCCGGCCCGCGGGGGGCGCTCTTCGGCGCGCGCACCGATCATCCCGTGGGGCGGCGGCCATGCGGCCTGGTCGTCGGGGACGCGGATGGGGACGGCACCGACGACATCGTCGTCACGCACCTTCAATCGGATCAGGTCTGGATCATCTACGGACGGACGACGCCGGGATACCGGAGTCGCCGCTCCTTCGGAACAGGGCACCGGCCGTTCGACGTGGCGCTCGCCAATTTCGACGACGATCGCTCGCCTGAGCTGGCGGTCACGCTGGAGGACGACAACGCCGTGGCCTTCTACGAGGCGCGGGGCGACCGCCACTTCAGCAAGCGGGGCGTGGTCGCGGTCGGAACGGGGCCCCGGGCGATCGCGGCCGGAGACCTGGACGGGGACGGACTTCCCGATCTCGTGGTGGCGAGTCCACCGGCGCGCACAGTCACGATTCTCTGGAACGACCGGGCGATCGCGGTGGGGCGGGGCAACTTGGGGGCGGGGAGACTAGGCGGAGGCAGGGTCCGACTTCGCTTCGTGCTCGTTCTTCGGCGCGGCGTAGAGCTCGCCGACGGTGAATTTCTTCGGCTGGCGGACGTAGATGTAGGCGGAGTTCGCCGCGGCCGCGCCCTCGCTGCAGGCGGTGATGAGCAGCTTGTATTTCCCCGGGTAGGTCGCGATGTCGCCGCAGGAGAGGATCCCCTTCACGTTCGTGTGCATCCGGTTGTCGGTCTTGATCTGGTTTCCCTCGAGCTCGAGCCCCCACTGCCGGACAATCTTGGCGTCCATCAGATAGCCGATGTTGATGGCCACGAGGTCGACGGGGAGCTCTTCCTCGGTCCCGGTCTTCTTGTTCGTCACGAGCACCGATCGGACGACGCCGGCCGGCCCGGGTTCTCCGCGAATCTCGACCGTCTCCGTGTCGAGCATGGCGCGGACCCGCGCGGATTGCTGGATATCCTCGACGTAGGCGTCCATTCCCTGCCACTTGTCGAGCATGTGGATCAGCGTCACGTCGGCGACCTCCTTCAGCGAAATGGCCGCTTCCAGCGCGCTGTCGCCGCCGCCGATCACAAGGACCCGCTTACCGCGGCACTCCTCGGCGTCAGGCATGCCGTACGTGACGCCGCGACCCTTGAACTCGACCTCGCCCGGTTTCTTGATCTTCCGCGGCTCGAAGGCGCCGCCTCCGGTGGCGACGATGACGGCCTTCGCCTCGTAGTTCCCCTTGGTCGAGGTCACGCGGATCACGTCCGCCGCGTCGTCGCGCTCGACCATGGTGACGTGCTCGGCCTCTCGCAGCTCCGAACCCATGTGGTGCGCCTGGTCGACGAAATTCCGTCCCAGGGCGTCGCCCATGACGTAGGTGTAGGAGGGGAAGTCGTGAACCGGCTTCTTGGGATAGAGCGAGGCGAGCTGGCCGCCGGCGACGGCGGTGTCGAGGAGGAGCGTCGACATCCGGCGCATCCGCGTGAAGAGAGCGGCCGAGAGCCCGGCGGGGCCGGCGCCGACGATGAGCACTTCCCAGATCATGCGGGCTGATGCCTCCGAACGCGGGGGACAGCGAGGGCCGGAGGATATCACATCGGATCGGCGGGGGCTCGGATCGGTGGGTGGATGCGGACGCCTTCCACCCGTGCTACCTTGATGGTCTGCCCATGACACGTCAGGCTTCGATTTCCCTCTCGGCGGTCGGCGTTCCCCGGGTTCCGGCGCTGTCGCTCGACACCGTCTGGTTCCAGGTGGCCGGGACGCTATGCAATCTTCGGTGTCGCCACTGCTTCGTTTCCTGTAGTCCCACGAACCGGAGTCACGATTACATGACCCGGGCATCGGTGCGGGAGTATCTGCGCGAGGCGGAGGAGATGGGGGTTCGGGATTTCTACTTCACCGGCGGGGAGCCGTTTCTTCATCGGGACCTGGTGGGGATCCTGGAGGACGCGCTTCGTGTCGGGCCCTCCAGTGTCCTCACGAACGGGACCCTGATCACTCCGGAGCGCGCCCGCACGCTCGCCGCGCTGGAGCGCGAGAGCCGATACGCGCTGGAGCTTCGCGTCAGCCTCGATGGTCTGACGGCGGCGATGAACGATCCGATTCGCGGCGAAGGGACGTTCGAGGAGACCGTTCGCGGGCTCCGCGCGCTCGCCGAAGCCGGATTTCTCCCGATTGTGACCACGGTGCAGACCTGGACCGACGCCGACGACGCGAGGCTCCGGGATGAGTTTCATTCGTTCCTTCGGCACGAGGGGATCGCGCGACCGCGCGTGAAGATTCTCCCGCTTTTCCGGATCGGTAGGGAGGAGGGTCGCTCCCGCGGCTACGCGCCGACCGAGTTCCTCACCGAGGAACACATGCGCGGCTACGACCCCTGGCTGCTCCAGTGCTCGAACAGCCGCATGGTGACGAGCCGCGGCGTCTATGTCTGCCCGATCCTGATCGACGCTCCCGACGCGCTCCTGGCGCCGACGCTGCGCGAGTCGATGAAGCCGTTTCCCCTCGGCCACGGCGCCTGCCACACCTGCTGGGCGACCGGCGCCTCGTGCCGGAATTGAGCGCGCCATGGTGATGCCGGCCATCGTGCGGAGCGGGGCACTCGAAGGGGGACTCGCCTTCTTCGGCGGGCCCTACAACAACCACCTGGCGCTCCGCGCTGCCATGGACGACGCGCGGTCGCGCGGCGCGGCGCGGCACTTCTGCCTCGGCGACCTGGGTGGATTCGGCCCCAACCCTGGGAAGATCTATCCGCTACTTCAGGAAAACGACGTCTTCACGATCGCGGGGAACTACGACCGATCGCTCGCGGAGCGGCTCTCCGATTGCGGCTGCGGCTACACGCACCCCGACGACAATCGGTACGCCCAGCTCTCGTTCGACTACACGAACCGCCGGACGACCGATGTGGAGCGGGGGTGGCTGGCCGCGCTCCCGGAGCAGGTGGCGTTCGAGCGCCGGGGCCGCCGCCATCTCCTCTGCCACGGATCGCCTCGCCGCACGAACGAGTTTCTCTGGGAGTCGGCCTCCTCCGACGCGTTCCTCGTTCGCCTGGCGCGGGAGGCCGGGGCCGATACGATTCTCTGCACGCACACGGGGATTCCCTGGCAGCGGCTCCTTCCCGGGGGCGCGCGCGTGATCAACGTCGGTGCCGTGGGCCGCCCCGCGAACGACGGCCGCACCGAGGTCTGGTATGCCTGGTTGCCGCCCGACTCCGACGCCGCGGAGTTCGTGCCGGTGCCGTACGATCACGAGGCGCTCGCGCGGGAGATGGAGGAGGAGCGCCTCCCCGCGCCCTTCGTGGCGACGATCCGCACCGGCTGGTGGACGACCTGCCTCGAAATACTTCCCGCCAAGGAGCGCGCGCGGGGCAGGCACTAGCCGGAGGCCGCTTGGTTCAAGCCGTTCGTTCGATCGTCGGGGAGTACGTGCAGCGCGTTCGCGAGTCGGGGCGGAACGCGAAGCTCTTCCTGGCCGGCATCTTCCTCATCGGGCTCGGCTCGTCGGTCTTCTCGCTTCTCTTCAATCTCTACCTCCGCGAACTCGGCGTGACCGATTCGCGCATCGGGCAGATTCTCTCCAAGGTGTCGCTCGGCGCCGCCGCCGCGGCCATCCCCGTCGCGCTGATCCTGCGCCAGGTGCCGGCGCGCCACGTTCTACTCGCCGCGGGGGCGCTGACCGCGCTCGCC
>JANOOP010000373.1:0-12127 GCA_031421415.1 Candidatus Eiseniibacteriota bacterium | reverse complement strand
AGAGGGCGCCGCGCTCGCCGCGTACGCCCCGGAGGCCTACGCCCAGGCGGTGAAGGCGGCGGTCGAGATGTTGAAACCGGAAGTGCTCTTCTTCAGCGCCACCGCTCAGGGGAAGGACCTTGCCCCGCGCGTGGCGGCGCGGCTTCGCGTCGGGCTCGCACCCGACTGCGTCGGCTTCGCCTGGGAGAGCGGCGCCCTCGCGGCGCGGCGTCCGATCTACGCGGGCAAGGCGTTCGCCAAGGTCGTCTGGAACGCGGCCCGCCCCATGGTCGCATCGATTCGTCCGAATTCCTTCGCGCCGCTCCAGCCCGACGCCACCCGCCAGTCCACCGTGGAACCGGTCGAGCTCGGCGACGAGAAGGTGCGCGCGCGGGTGACGGGAACCGAGAAGTCGGCCGGCGAGATGCTCGACCTCACGGAGGCGACCGTCATCGTGAGCGGCGGGCGCGCCATGCAGGGCCCGGAGAATTTCGAACTTCTGCGGAAGCTCTGCGCCGTGCTGGGCGCCACGCTCGGCGCGTCGCGGGCGGCCGTGGACGCCGGATGGATCGACCACTCGTACCAGGTCGGCCAGACGGGCAAGGTGGTCAATCCGACGCTCTACTTCGCGGTCGGGATCTCCGGCGCCATCCAGCACATCGCCGGAATGTCCTCCTCCCGCACGATCGTCGCGATCAACAAGGACAAGGACGCTCCGATCTTCAAGCTGGCGACGTACGGCGTGGTGGGCGACCTCTACCAGGTCGTGCCGGCGTTGACCGAGGAACTCGCACGCGTCATGAAGGAGTAGCCGACGATGCTGGAACACCCCGCGTATCGGACCTACTGGCAGCGGAAGGAAGTGCTGAAGCGCGGGCGGCCGGCGTTCCCGGTCCGCCGGTGGTGGGATACGGACGGGCTCTGCGAGATCGAGCAGATCTACTTCGACGCCGTCCGGAACGCCTCGAGCCTTCTGGACGTTGGCGCCGGCGACCTCCGCATCATGCGGAAATTCCAGAGCGCGGGATTTTCGGGCGAGTACCACACGCAGGACATCGGCGAGGAGGGGCACTACACGTACCGCGAACTGCGGGACGTGACGCGCCGCTACGGGGCGATCCTCTGCCTCGACGTCATCGAGCACCTTCCTCTCGTCGAGGGCCTGAACCTTCTCGACCAGATGGTTGCCCTGCTCGAGCCCGGAGGCGCGCTGGTCCTACAAACGGCCAACGCCAGCTACATCCCCAATCCACTCTCGTGGGACATGACGCACCTGCACGTCTACAACCTGCCCGATCTCCACGCCTATCTGGTCTGCGAACGGCTCGACGTGGCCGGGTACCGCGTCGTCCTCGGCGACCGAAACCCGGGCCTGATCCGGCGCGCGAAGCTCGGGATCACGGCCTACGTGAAGCTGAAGATTCTCGGCTGCGACTTCGCGAACAACATCGCGCTCGTCGCGCGCCGCCCCCGCTGACACTCCTCAGAGAGCGGGAGCGGCGCGGCCCCCCGTCGTTCCGGCGTCGAGAAGGCCGCGCCGGTGTCCGCGCCGGTGCAGGAGCGCGTAGCGCACCGGCTCGTGATGATTCTCCGCCGTGAAGGGCGCCGCGAAATTCTCGCCCGCCAGATCCTCCCGCACGAAGAACGCGTTCGTACCGGCCAGATCGCAGCCGACCAGCGCGTATCCCAACCGCCGACCCAGAAGCTCCAACGCTTTCAGGCTCGCGCCGAAATTCTGACTCCCGTCCCATACGCGGCGGGGTTCGTAGGCGACCTTCCAATCGAGATCGGGCGGCAGTGCCGCGTTATATTCGATGACGACCACGCGGGGCCGGTACTCCCGGAGCGCCTCCCAGGCGTAGTAGGTGTTCTGATCGATGTCGACCGACAGGAGGTCGAACTCGCGCGGCACGTCGAGCGACTGAAGGAGCGAGGCGACGTTCTCCCTCGTCACGAAGGAGACGGCGGATCGCACACGATCGGGCCCGATCCCGTGCTCCGCGAGCGTTCGCCGGAACGCCGCGCCGCTGTCGATCCAGTAGCCCCGCCAGTTCTGCGCGAGCAGGAACGCCGTGTTGCTCTCCAACCCATCCTCCAGGCCGATCTCCACGAAGACGAGATCGCCCGATCCGATCCGCCTGAAGATCTCGTGGAGGATCCCGTCTTCGCCGCTCTGGGAGTTCACCTGGAAGGAATAGCGCACGAGCCGTCGCGGATCCCCGTAGCGCGGATGCCGCTCCAGTTCGAACTCCCAGTCGCGCAGGTACTGAACCGCCTGGAGCGTCGAGAGCCCGTGGCGAAGGGAGTCCCGGATCTGGAAAAACTCCCGCACGATGGGGAGCCCGCGATAGAACTTCTCGATCAGTTTTCCCATGGTCGCGGCATTCTCCCAGCCCGTCCCGGCGCCGTCAATGGAGCAGCCGCTTCGGTTACGAGCTCTTCTTCTTCCCCGCGCTTCCGCTCTTGTCGTGGCCGTTCCCGCCGGGCGCCGCGCCCCCGTGCCCCACATGCCCGCGGCCTGCCTGGCGCCGAGGACGCGGAGCGGGGAACCCCTCGCGCTCCCAGCGCACGACGAGGTCCTCCAGCACGTCGCCCGAGTGCTCCACGACTCGATCCCAGAAGGCGCGTGCCTTCTTCACGTCGAGGGCAGGATCGCTGCGGCGGCCGCCGAAGTAGAGGAGCGACCCGGGGGCGGGATAGGCGAGGAGCGACGAGCGCGCCTCGAAGGCGAGCGAGGGATCCCATCGGTCGGGAAACACCTGCTCGGGAGCGATGGCGATCATCGCGGCGGTCTCGTCGACGCCGGCATGGCCGCCCGGCACGCCGTACACCTCCTCGGCGATCGGATAGCACTCGGTCCACCACTGGTACGAGGCGACGTAAGCGCCTGTCTCCTCGTGCACGCGGCGAAGGGCGTCGCGGAGCGCCTCGCTGTTTCCGCCGTGGCCGTTCATCACGACGACGTTCCGGAATCCCTGGTGCGTCAGCGTGGCCAGGACCGCGGCGACGTACTCGCCGAAGGCCGCCGCCTTGATGTGCGTCCCCCCCGCCAGCGCGCCGAGGCCCGCCGTGACGCCGTACGGAATCGTCGGGGCCACGAAGGCGTTCAGCCGCTCGGCCAGCGCTTCCGCGAGGCGAGTGGCGATCTCGTTGTCGGTGCCGAGGCTCGTGATGCCGTGCGCCTCGAGCGTCCCGACCGGGACGAGGACGGTCGCGATCGGGTCGGGGACCCACTCGGCGAATTCCATCCAGTTGAGGTGGGCGATCCGGCGCTCGGCCGGGCGATCGTCGTCTTTGGATTGGGCCATCGGCTCCTCCAGGGGGATTCGGAATCGGGCTAGCGGCGCCATTCTAGCGCGTCTCCGCCCTGGGAGCATCCGATTGCGCCGCCGGGGCTTTCCCGCTAGGATTCAACGGTTTCCGGGGCTCGCGGAATTCATCGCGAGGCTCCGACCGGCCGCCTCGGCGGCACGGGCCCGAATCGAGGAGCCACGACCCTGTCCCGACGTCCCGCCATCGAAGAGTTGCGCCGGCGCCGCGAAGCCGTCCTCCAGGGAGGCGGCGAGGAGCGGATCGCCAAGCTGCACGCCGACGGGAGGCTCACGGCGCGCGAGCGGGTCGAACTCTTCCTCGATCCCGGCTCCTTCCAGGAGACCGGCGTCTTCGTGGAGCACCGCACCGTCGACTTCGGCATGGCCGAACGCATCATCCCGGGCGACGGCGTCGTCTCGGGCTACGGCACGGTGGACGGGCGGAAGGTATTCCTCTTCGCGCAGGACTTCACCGTCTTCGGCGGCACGCTCTCGGAGGAAAACGCACGGAAGATCTGCAACGTCATGGACCTCGCCCTGGAGAACGGCGCCCCGGTGGTCGGCCTGAACGACTCGGGCGGCGCGCGGATCCAGGAGGGCGTGCAGTCGCTGGGCGGTTATGCCGAGATCTTCCTCCGGAACACGATCGCCTCGGGCGTCGTCCCTCAAATCTCCGCCATCATGGGCCCCTGCGCCGGCGGCGCCGTCTACTCCCCCGCGATCACCGACTTCGTGATCATGGTGAAGCAGACGAGCCAGATGTTCGTGACCGGACCGAGCGTCATCAAGACCGTCACGAACGAGGACGTCACCTTCGAAGAACTTGGCGGCGCCATGACCCACAACACGAAGTCGGGCGTGGCCCACTTCGCGGTGGAGGATGACGAGGCCTGTCTCGCCGCCATTCGCAGGCTCCTCTCGTATCTCCCGTCGAACAACGTGGACGATCCGCCGCGCCGCGCCACCGACGACCCGGCCGACCGCATGGACGCCCGCCTAAACGAGATCGTCCCGGCCGAGCCGAACAAGCCGTACGACATGAAGGAGATCCTCCGCCTGGTCGTGGACGACGGAGACTTCTTCGAAGTGCACGAGCACTACGCGCCGAACATCGTGGTCGGATTCGCCCATCTCGACGGCCGCCCCATCGGCGTCGTCGGGAACCAGCCGGCCATGCTCGCCGGGGTGCTCGACATCAAGTCTTCCACCAAGGCCGCGCGCTTCGTCCGCTTCTGCGACGCGTTCAACATTCCGCTCGTCACCTTCGAGGATGTACCTGGCTTCCTCCCCGGCACCGAGCAGGAGTGGGGCGGGATCATCCGTCACGGCGCCAAGCTCCTCTACGCCTACTGCGAAGCGACCGTCCCGAAACTGACGGTCGTCGTGCGGAAGGCGTACGGCGGCGCCTACGACGTCATGTCGTCGAAACACATCCGCGGCGACTACAACGTGGCGTGGCCCGGCGCCGAACTCGCCGTGATGGGCGCCGACGGCGCGGTGAACATTCTCTATCGCAAGGAACTCGAGCAGTCGAAGGACCCCGCCGCCACGCGCGCAAAACTTGTCGAGGAGTACAACGACAAGTTCGCGAATCCATACGTGGCCGCGGCCCTCGGCTATCTCGACGACGTCATCGAGCCCCAGGAGACGCGCCCGCGCCTCATCCGCGCACTCCGCATGCTCTCGAAGAAGCGTCAGTCGCTTCCCCCCAAGAAGCACGGCAACATCCCGCTCTAAGCCCCGGGGGCTCCGGTGCCGAAGCTGAAGACGATCCGAAAGGTGCTGGTCGCGAATCGCGGTGAGATCGCGATCCGCGTCTGCCGCACGCTCCGTGAGATGGGCATCGGCGCGGTCGCCGTCTACTCGGAACCCGACCGGAGCGCCCCGCACGTCTACGCCGCCGACGAGGCCCATCTGCTCGGGCCGGCCGCGGCCTCGCTCTCCTACCTGAACGCCGCCAAGATTCTCGAGGTTGCACGCGCCACGCGCGCCGACGCCATTCATCCCGGGTACGGATTTCTGGCCGAGTCCGCCGATTTCGCCCAGCGCGTTCTGGACGCGGGCCTCGTCTGGATCGGGCCCTCGCCCGAGTCGAGCCGCGCCGTCGGCGACAAGGTGAGCGCCCGCGCCCTCGCGATCGCGGCCGGCGTTCCGGTCCTGCCGGGCACGCCGGGGCCGGTCTCCGAGATCGCGGCGCTGAAGAAGGCGGCCGACGAGATCGGCTATCCCGTGGTGCTCAAGGCGGCGGCCGGCGGAGGCGGCAAGGGGATGCGGCGCGTAAACGCCCCCGGCGAGTTCGAGTCGGCAATCCGTCTCGCGCAGGGCGAGGCGCGCGGCGCGTTCGGCGACGACCGGCTCTACCTGGAGCGCTGGGTGGAGCAGCCGCGCCACATCGAGGTCCAGCTCCTGGCCGACGAACGCGGCAACATCGTCGCGCTCGGTGAACGCGACTGCAGCGTGCAGAGGCGCCACCAGAAGGTCGTCGAGGAAACACCCTCCCCCGCGCTCGATCCGGCGAAGCGGCGCGAGCTCTGGGATCTGGCGGTGAAGGTGGCGCGGGCCGGGAAGTACACGAACGCGGGAACGGCGGAGTTCCTGATGGACCGCCAGGGACGATTCTACTTCCTGGAGATGAACGCGCGGCTCCAGGTGGAACACCCGGTCACCGAGATGGTGCTCGGCCTCGACCTCGTGCGGGAGCAGATCCGCGTGGCGCAGGGCGAGCCGCTCGACATCACGCAGGCCGAGGTGAAGCCGGTCGGCGCCGCCATGGAATTCCGCATCTACGCCGAAGACCCCGACAACGGCTGGCTTCCCCAGGCGGGAACGATTCGCCGGCTGGTCCTCCCCGACGGTCCGTACGTCCGCTGCGACTTCGGCGTGCGCGCCGGCGGCGAGGTGCCGGTGCACTACGATCCGATGATCGGAAAGATCATTGTCTGGGGCCGGACGCGAGGAGAGGCGATCGCGCGGGCGCGTCGCGCCATCGCGGAGACGGTGATCGAAGGCACGCGCACCACGCTCCCCTTCCATCGCTGGATCCTGGAGCAGAAAGAGTTCGTCTCCGGCGCCTACGACACGGCCTTCCTGAGCAAACACTTCCACGAGGCGCTCCCCCCCGACGCGGCGCGGGAGGAGCGCGAGGCGGCGATGCTGGCAGCCGCCTTCGTCGCGATCGAACGGAGCGCCCCCGCCGCCGCGCACGCGGCGTCCCGGGAATCGGGATCGATCGGCGCTCCGGGCGCGGCCGCGAGCCGGTGGCGCGACGCCGCCTCACCGCTTCGCACGGTGCCCGACCGGGGGTGGAAGTGAAGATCGTCCTCGAGCGGATCGTCGCGGGCCACGGCGTAGAGGGAAGCGAGCGCGAGGTCGACATCCGCCCCGAAGCGGACGGCTTCGCCGTAACCCTGGACGGCGCCGAGCGCCTGGCGGCCGGCCAAATCGGCGAGGTGACGCGCGCGCTCGTGGACGGCCGGCCGGTGGAAGCCTCCGTGCGGCGCGAGGGCGACACCGTCGTCGTGGAATACCATGGACGCCGCTACGTCTATCGGATTCGCGACGCGCGCGCCCCGAAGATCGCGCGACGACGCCATGAAGAGGAAGCCCGCGGCGAGATCCACGCGCCGATGCCGGGCCTGGTCGTCGAGATCCTTACCGAGGTCGGCGAATCCGTGGAGGTGGGCTGCCCCCTGGTGGTCATCGAGGCGATGAAGATGCAAAACGCCCTCCCCGCTCCCCTCTCGGGCAAGGTCACCGTCATCGCCGTGAAGACCGGGACCGCGGTGGAGTCGGGCGCGCTCCTGATCACCGTGACCCCCGACGAGGCGTGAGCGTGGCGCGCGCCGATCTCGTTCCGCGCGACGAGGGGCCGATCGGACATCCCGGTCAGCCCCCCTTCACGCGGGGAATCCACCCCGGCATGTACCGGTCGCGGCTCTGGACCATGCGCCAGTACGCCGGCTTCGGCACCGCCGAAGAGTCGAACCAGCGCTACCGCTACCTCCTGAGCCAGGGGCAGACCGGGCTCTCCGTCGCCTTCGACCTTCCGACGCAGATGGGCTACGACTCCGACAGCCCGCGCGCCGAGGGAGAGGTCGGCCGCGTCGGCGTCGCCATCTCGACGCTCGACGACATGGAGCGGCTGTTGGCGGAGATCCCGCTCGAACGGGTCAGCCTCTCCATGACGATCAACGCCACGGCGATGATCCTCCTCTCGTTCGTGATCGCCGTAGCCGACCGGCGCGGCCTTCCGCGCGAGAAGCTCTCGGGAACGGTTCAGAACGACGTGCTGAAGGAGTACATCGCGCGCGGCACCTACATCTATCCGCCCGCGGCGTCGCTCAAGATCGCCACCGACCTCTTCGAGTACTGCGCCGCCGACGTGCCGCAGTGGAACACCATCTCGATCAGCGGCTATCACATCCGCGAGGCGGGCTCGACGGCGGTGCAGGAAGTCGCCTTCACGCTCGCGAACGGTCTCGAGTACGTCCGGGCCGCGGTCGACCGCGGGCTGGAGGTCGACACCTTCGCGCCGCGGCTCTCTTTCTTCTTCAACGCCCACAATGATTTTCTGGAGGAGATCGCGAAGTTCCGCGCGGCGCGCCGGCTCTGGGCAAGGCTCATGGAGGAGCGCTTCCATCCGCGCGATCCGAAATCGCGCATGCTCCGGTTCCACGCCCAGACGGGCGGCTCCACCCTGACCGCGCAGCAGCCGCACAACAACATCGCCCGCGTCGCCATTCAGGCGCTCGCGGCCGTGCTGGGGGGCTGCCAGTCGCTCCATACGAATTCGTTCGACGAGGCGATCTCGCTCCCGAGCGAGAAGGCGGCCACGACCGCACTCCGAACCCAGCAGGTCCTCGCCTTCGAGTCGGGCGCCGTGAACACGGTCGACCCGGTCGCAGGCGCCTGGGCTATCGAGGAGCTGACCGATCGAATCGAGCGGGAGGCGCGCCACGAGATCGAGGTGATCGACGCGCTGGGCGGCGCCGTGCGGGCCATCGAGGCGGGCTATCCTCAAGATTCGATCGAGCGGAGCGCCTACGAATTTCAGCTCGCGGTGGAGCGAGGCGAGAAGATCATCGTCGGCGTGAATCGATTCGGCAACACCGAGGAGACAGCGGCGCCGGCGTTCACGATCGACCCCGCCCTCGAACCGCGGCAGGCGGAGCGCGTTCGCGCCTTCCGCGCGTCACGGGACGAGAAGGGCGCCACGCTCGCGTCGCAGCGCGTGGAGGAAACCGCGCGCCGCGACGGAAACCTGACCCCCGCCGTCATCGACGCCGTGAAGGCCGGGGCCACGCTCGGAGAGATCAGCGACGCGCTCCGGCGCGTTTACCACACGTACCAGCCGGGCGCCTGAGCGCGCCGGGCACGATCCAGTTACCCTTCAGGCTACGGAGGCCCCGGCGATGAATCTGTTCGAGGCGGCGATTCTCGGCGCCGTGGAGGGCCTCACCGAGTTCCTTCCCGTCTCCAGCACCGGCCACCTCATCCTCACGGCACGTGCCATGGGACTCTCGGGCGCCGCCATCGACGCCTACGAGGTCGTGATCCAGGCGGGGGCGCTCCTGGCCGTCGCCTGGCTCTACCGCGGACGCGTGGGAGAGCTGGCGCAGGGATTGGTGCGGCCGCATCCGCGCGGGCGCGGCCTCCTCCTCAAGCTCCTGGTCGCCTTCCTGCCGGCCGCGGCGATCGGATTCCTGACGCATGGCTGGATCAAGGAGCACCTCTTCGGGGCCCGCCCGGTCGCGGCCGCGCTCCTGGTCGGCGGCGTGGCGATCCTCGTCATCGAGGCGTGGCGCCGGCGGCGGGCCGAGGCGCCTCGCTATGCGTCGGTGGACGACTTCCCGGTGCGCGTGGCGCACTTCATCGGGCTGGCGCAGTGCCTCTCGCTCTGGCCGGGCACGTCGCGCGCGCTGGCAACGATGCTCGCCGCGCTGCTCCTGGGCGCCACGCCGGTCGCGGCCGCCGAGTTTTCGTTCCTGCTCGCCCTCCCGACGCTGGGGATGGCGACCCTTTACGATTTCGCGAAGAACCACGAAGCGCTCCTGGGCCCCGAACTGGGCGGGCCGGCGTCGCTCCTGACCGGACTCGCCGTCGCCGCCGTCGTGGCGGCGCTCGCGATCACGTCGTTCCTCCGTTACCTCACCCACCGCGGCCTGGTGCCGTTCGGGTGGTACCGGATCGCGCTCGGCATCGCGGTCTTCGTCTTTCTCGGGATGCGCGGGGAGGCCTTGCCATGACGCCCGATTCGCTCCTCCAGGGCCTGGCCCACGTCGGGATCGCGGTCCGCTCGCTGGAGGAGGCCATTCCCCGCTGGACCGGGAGCCTCGGCTTTCGCCACGTCGACACCATCACGCTCGATTCGATGGGGCTCAAGATCGCGTTTTTGGAAGCGGGCGGAACCGAGATCGAACTCCTGGAACCGATCCGTTCCGACTCGACGATCTCAACGTTTCTGGAAAAGCGAGGCGAAGGGATCCATCACCTTTCCTTCCACGTGCGCGACATCGAGGCCGCCCTGGCGCGTGCCGCCGCGGCGGGTCTGGAGCTGATCGATCGCACGCCGCGCGAAGGGAGCCACGGGACGAAGATCGCGTTCGTCCATCCGCGCTCCCTGGGAGGAGTCCTGGTCGAATTCTGCGAACGGAGGCACGAATGACCCGGAACCGAATCTGGCGAACGTCGGCGCTGGCGGCGCTGGCCGTGGCGCTCTTCAGTGGCGCGGCGGGACCGAATCGTGCGTCGCGAGAACGGCGTTTATGTGGAACCAGCCCCCGAGAGCGGGGATTAACCCCTAGGAGGATTCGATGGGCCGAGTGATCGTCGCAGGAATCGTCGCCGGTGTGGCGCTGTTCCTCTGGGGCGCCGCAGGTCACATGCTGACCCCGATCGGGGAGATGGGCATCGCCGCGCATCCGCACGAGGCGATGCTCCTGCCCGCCATTCAGCAGACGACGCCGCAGCCGGGACTCTACAAGTTTCCCTCGATCGACATGACGAAGAAACCGACGAAGGAGGAGGAGCAGGCCTACAACGAGAAGTACAAGACCGGTCCGAACGGAATTCTCATCCTCGGTCCGAACGGCGAGGAGCCGATGCCGCCCTCGCGGCTCGCGAAGGAACTCTTCACGAATATTCTGACGGCCATCGTCGCGGCCTTCCTGCTGGCGAAACTGGCGACCGGGCTCGGCGGGTACGTTTCGGGCGGGATCATGACGTTTCTGATCGGGTGGATGTCGATCAGCGTTCCGTCGTGGAACTGGTACGCCTTCCCGGCCCCCTTCGTGCTCGCGGAGTTGATCGATCAGGTCGTCGCGGGCGCCATCGTCGGACTCGTGGTGGGCCTCGTGCTGACACGGAAGCGCGCATGAAACGGCGGACGCCGGGAGCGATCGCCCTGCTGCTCGGCGTCGCCGCGCTCACGGTCGCGGCGGTGCGCCCAGAGCTTCGCCCGTGGCCCGGGGCTGGTTTTCGGACGGAGGGGGCCTCGCTCCTCCGTCCGCTCTATCGGGGCGTCACCTTCACCCCGCTGGCCACCGTCGGCGATTCCCTCGTCCCTCCCACCCCCGAGGAGGAGAGATTCATCTTTTTGCCGATGCCCGACGGCATCGCCGTTCAATCGATCGGCCGCGGGCTGGCCGAGATCTACGTCGCGCACGGCACGTCGTGGGAGGACGGGGTCGGGAGCGGGCGGGTGTCGCGGCTCCTCCTGGACCAAGAGACGCGGCGAATCCTCGCCGCCGACTGGATCGTGGACGGCGTGGAGAGCTTCGAG
Organism: Candidatus Eiseniibacteriota bacterium; assembly: GCA_031421415.1. GTDB lineage: Bacteria > Eisenbacteria > RBG-16-71-46 > SZUA-252 > SZUA-252 > SZUA-252. Next base: position 1,057 of record JANOOP010000373.1, on the reverse strand, counting down.
CGGCTGAGTGGGGCGACGCTGGCGGCGACGCGCGAGGGATTCCTGACACCCCATCTCCTGGTCGGAGAGAATTCGCTCCAGGGCCCGAACCACGGCGTCGTGGCCGCGGTAAGCGTCCGGAGCGGCATCGTGACGGCGCTCCCGTGGCTCGGCCGCTTCCAGCACCAGAAGACGCTTCTTCTCCCCTTCTCGAACGGAAGGGTCACCGCGATCCTCACGGAAGCCGGCTATCCTGGGCGCTCGGAGCTCTACATGTACCTTGCCCAGAGCGACACCGACTTCCTGGGAGGGCGCGGCCAACTCTACGTGCTCCGCGCCGATTCCCCGCGGGAAGGCCCCGACACGCAGCTCGCGTCGATGGTGAGGAAGACGCGGCCGCTGACGGGCCGATTCGTCCCCGTGCAGGGATTCTCGGTCGACGGCGACCCGATGGCCCCGTCGGCGGTGGAGGCATCGGCGCATGCGGTCCGAGCGCTCCGCTTCGCGCGCCTGGGCGACGCGGCGCCCGACCGGCTGAATCCGGGCGCGTTCTACTTCGCGGACCAGGGGGCCGAGAACTGGATCGATCCGACGAGCGGGCGCCCGGTCACGGGCGACGGGCGGATCTACCGCCTCGAACTCGACGCCTTCGATCCGACGATCGTGAAGGATCTCCGCGTGCTGCTGGACGGGGACGACGCCGACGATCTCTACCGCCCCGACCACCTCGAGACGGACGATCGCGGGCTCATGATCCAGGAGAATCCGGGCCGGCGCGGTCTCCATCCCTCCCGGATTCTCCGCTGGGACTTCAACACGCGACGGCTGGAACCGCTCGCCGAGTGCGCGGAGCGCGATCCCCAGGGGCGCCTGATTCCGGAAGGAACGGGGGGAGCGTGGGAGACGGCGGGGATCGTCGACGCGAGTAGCGTCTTCGGTGCGGGAACGTGGCTCGTGACGGTGAAGGCCCCGAACGACTACTCCTCGCCCTTCCACGGCCGCGGCGGTGGCGGCCAGCTACTCCTGATGCGGACTCCGGTCCTGGGGGAAAAGACGGAGAAGGCCGAGGCTTCCGCGG
>JANOOP010000372.1:0-6646 GCA_031421415.1 Candidatus Eiseniibacteriota bacterium | reverse complement strand
CCTCCCGGGTTCGGGAACTCCAGAAGGAGGTCGCCGACTCGCTCTTCCGGGCGGTGCCGGCCGGCGTCGGGAGCACCGGCACGATCCACCTGAACTCACAGGAGATGGACGCCATGCTCTCGCGCGGCGCGCGCTGGGCGGTCGACCGGGGGTGGGGCGCCGAGGAAGACCTCGCGCGGATCGAGGAGCAGGGCCAGATGGCCGGAGCCGACCCCGACGCGGTCTCCGAGTTCGCGAAGCGTCGGCAGCGCGACGAGATGGGGACGCTTGGATCGGGGAACCACTACCTCGAGGTCCAGGAAGTTTCCGACATCTTCAAGCCCGCGGTCGCCGCGTCGTTCGGGCTTCGCGCGGGTGACGCCGTGATTAGCGTCCACTGCGGATCGAGGGGACTGGGGCACCAGATCGGGACTGACTTCCTGAAAGAGATGGTGAAGAGCGCCTCGTCGTACGGAATCACGCTCCCCGATCGGGAACTCGCCTGCGCCCCCATCCTCTCCGAGTTGGGGGAGCGCTATCTCGGCGCGATGCGGGCCGCGATCAACTGTGCCCTCGCGAACCGCCAGATTGTCACGCACCTCGCCCGGCAGGCCATCCAGACGGTTTTCCCCGAGGCGCGGCTCTCGCTCCTCTACGACGTGAGCCACAACACCTGCAAGGTGGAGACCCACCGGATCGGCCACACCGACAAGAATCTCTGGGTCCACAGAAAGGGCGCGACGCGCGCCTTTGGTCCCGGGCACCCCGAACTCCCCCCCGAGTTCCAGGCGACCGGTCAGCCGGTCCTGATCGGCGGGACCATGGGAACATCCTCCTACGTCCTCGTAGGAAGAACCGAAAGCGAATCGCTCTCCTTCTCCTCCGCGTGCCACGGCGCCGGCCGCGCCATGAGCCGCACCCAGGCCCTCAAGCGCTGGCAAGGTCGAGCCGTGATCGACTCCCTGGCGAAGGAGGGAATCTCGATTCGTAGCCCCTCGCCGCGAGGCGTAGCCGAGGAAGCCTGCAGCCCGCGAAGCGGGCAATGCACAGCGACCGGAGGGTCTTCGCCTCACCCTATCGCGGGTTACCCGCGCAAGAGCCGATCTCTACTCCTGCGCCACGAACGTCAAGGCCGCCGAGTTGATGCAGTAGCGAAGCCCCGTAGGCCGAGGGCCATCGCCGAATACATGCCCGAGATGCGCATCGCACCGGCTGCAGCGGATCTCCGTGCCTGCGATGAGAGAACCAGTCGGCCGTCCTGAGACATTCTCGGCCGCGATCGGCCTCCAGAACGAGGGCCAGCCGGTTCCCGAATCGAACTTGGTATCGGAGGCGAAGAGATCCGTCCCGCAGCCGACGCACCGGTAGGTTCCCTTGCCGCGGTGATTCCAGTAGGTCCCCGTGAAGGCGCGCTCCGTGCCCGCTTCCCGCGTCACATGAAATTGAAGCGGCGAGAGTTCCTTCTTCCACTCCGTCTCCGTCTTGACTACCTTTTCCACGATGATGTACGCCTTTCGTTTGACTTGGTAGATTCGAATCTTCGGCGCGACGGCGGCTGAGCCCGCAGCGGGGGAGACCTTCAGGAGCGACGGGGAGCGATCGGACCTCGCCGCGGCCCACGATCCGACCGCGACCACCAGGAAAGCGAGCGTCACGATGATCGACGAACGACGATTCATGCAGTTCCCCCCGTACGCCATGTTGTGTCCCGTGCGCGGCGCCTCGACACGAAGCCGCGCTTGATCCCGATTCCGGGGCTCGATCTCCTGCGTGCGATCCGTCGCGGCCACCGGCCGATTTGGATCGACTTCGCGCCCGTACCGCGCCCTCGATGGGGCCACGGCCGTCCGGCGCATGCCGCGCTCCTACGAATGCTCGAGCGCGAGAGAAGTTCCTACCGCGAGAGACTGGCCGACGTTCTCGTCGAGCGGGAGCGACTCGCGATGATTCCGCCCCACGGACGCCCCGAGAGTGGGGAACCCTACTGGATCAACGGCTGGCTGCCCGGTCTCGACGCCGCCGTCCTCTACGGTCTCGTCGCCCGCCGCGCGCCCGCCCGATACGTGGAAGTCGGCTCCGGTCATTCGACTCGCTTCGCTGCCCGCGCGATTCGGGATCATGGGCTCTCGACTCGAATTGTCTCGTTCGATCCCTCGCCCCGCGCATCCGTGAAGGGGCTTGCCCACGACATCAGATCCACGCGTCTGGAGGATCTCGCCGCGGGAGAACTAGCCGCGGCCGTCGCCCCAGGCGACATCCTCTTCTTCGACGGCTCGCACCGGGTGTTCGAGAACTCCGACGTAACCGTCTTTTTCCTGGAAGTTCTTCCGAGCCTTCCGCCGGGCGTGCTTGTCCAGGTCCACGACATCTGCCTTCCTTACGACTACCCTCCCGGCTGGGAGCGACGCTGGTACTCGGAGCAATACCTCCTGGCGGCCTACCTCCTCGGGGGAGGCGCCGGTATTCGCTTCATCCTCCCGAACGCCTATGTGAGCGCCGACCCGGAACTCTCGCGCATCCTCGATGCTATTTGGGTGCAGCCGTCCCATGCTGCCGTGGAGCGCGGAGGCTCATCCTTCTGGATCGAGACGAGTACGGGGCGGGGACCGACGTTGTGACCCGCGATCCGGCGCGGGCGGAGGCTAGGCCGGGCGCCTCCCGGTGATGTACTCGGTCAGGTAGCGAATCTCGACCTCGCGATCGTTGGCGATCTGCTTCACCAAATCTCCGATCGAGACGAGCCCGGCCAGCGATCCGTCGTCGACGACGGGGAGATGGCGGATCCGTCGTTCGGACATGATTGCCATGCACTCCTCGATGGAGCGATTCGATTCCACGACGACGATCTCGGATGTCATGATCTCCCGCACTTGGGTCGTCTTCGACGTCCGCCCCTGCAGGACGATCTCGCGGAGATAATCGCGCTCGGTGATGATTCCCTTCACCCCGTCGCTGTCGAGCACCAAGAGGGAGCCGACGTTCTGACCCACCATTTCCTTCACGGCCTCGTAGACGCTGGCGTCGCTTCGGATGGAGAAGATCTGGGAACCCTTGGCACGGAGGATATCGGAGACCCGGCCCATGGTTACCTCCTGGGCTGACGTGGAAGAGGCCTTGACGAAACTCCACAACTAGCCTAAACCCGATGGGACAGAGATTCCACTACCTGCCCACGGAGGGACGCCGTTGACGACGCCCGAAAATCCGCGTGCCATCCTCGCACTGGAGGACGGCACTTTTTTTGTGGGCCGTGGGTTCGGGCACCGGGGGGAGACGACGGGGGAGGTGGTCTTCAACACCGCCCTTTGCGGCTACCAGGAGGTCCTGACCGACCCCTCCTACCACGGCCAGATCGTCACGATGACCTATCCCCACATTGGGAATTATGGGGTTAACGAGCAGGATGCCGAGTCGGCCAGGCCGCAGGTGGCCGGCTTCGTCGTCAGGGAAATCGCCACGCGAGCCTCCTCCTGGAGGTCCTCCGGGGATCTCAATCACTACCTCGCGAAGGCGGGCGTCGTCGGAATCTCCGAGATCGACACGCGCGCCCTCACCCGCCACCTGCGCTCCCGCGGCGCCATGCGAGGGATCATCTCGACCGAGGCGACCGATCCCGCCGCCCTGGCCGAGCGCGCCAGGCGCTCGCGTTCCATGGTCGGGGCCGACCTGGCCAGCGAAGTGACGTGCGCCGCCGCCTATACGTATGACGGTCACGCTGCGCCCAAATCGGCCGCGCCACGCTTCCGCGTCGTCGCCTACGATTTCGGCATCAAGCGGAATATCCTCCGCCTGCTGACCCGCGCGGGGTGCGACGTCACGGTCGTGCCGGGCGGCACGGGGGCTGCCGAGGTGCTGGCGCGGGATCCGGACGGGGTGTTCCTCTCGAACGGACCCGGCGATCCGGAGGCGTGCGGCTACGCCGTCCGCGCCGCCCGGGAGTTGATGCGATCCCGCGATCCGAGGCCGCTCTTCGGCATCTGCCTCGGGCACCAGATCCTCGGTCTCGCCTGCGGCGGGAGGACGTACAAGCTGAAGTTCGGGCATCGCGGCGCCAATCACCCGGTTCGAAATCTCAGGACCGGTCAGGTGGAGATCACGGCGCAGAATCATGGCTTCGCCGTCGACCCGTCCCTCTTCGACCGACCGGAGTACGAGTTGACCCACCTGAATCTGAACGACGACACGGTCGAGGGATTCGCTCACCGGGAACTCCCGCTCTTCGCGGTGCAATACCATCCGGAGGCAAGTCCGGGGCCGCACGACAGCCACTACCTCTTCGGCGAATTCATCGCATGCATGGAAGCCCGCCGAAGCGGACATTCGGCCGCGGCCGAGGTCCACGCCTAGAGCATGCCGCGCGACCCCTCGATTCGCTCCGTCCTCGTCATCGGATCGGGCCCGATCGTCATCGGGCAGGCCTGCGAGTTCGACTATTCCGGCACGCAGGCGGTCAAGGCGCTCCGCAACGAGGGGATCCGCGTCTCGCTGGTGAACTCCAACCCGGCGACGATCATGACCGACCCCGAGTACGCCGACCGGACCTACATCGAACCACTCACGCCCGAAGTTCTGGAGGCGGTGCTGGAGCGGGAGAGGCCCGACGCTCTCCTCCCCACGGTCGGCGGACAGACGGCGCTCAACCTCGCTGTGGAACTATCCGCGCGCGGCGTTCTCGACCGCCTCGGAGTTCGACTCATCGGCGCGAGCCGCCGGGCGGTCGAGGTCGGCGAGGACCGCCGCCTCTTCAAGGAGGCGATGGTGCGGATCGGGCTCGACGTGCCGCGCAGCGGATTCGCCAAGACCCCGGAGGAGGCGCGCAAGGTCCTCGTCGTGACGTCGCTGCCGGCGGTGGTGCGCCCCTCCTTCACGCTCGGCGGCACGGGTGGCGGCATCGCGTACAACGTCGAGGAGTTCGACGAAATCGTGGCGCGCGGGCTGGAACTCTCCCCGGTCAAGGAAGTGCTCATCGAGGAGTCGGTCATCGGCTGGAAGGAATACGAGCTGGAGGTCATGCGCGACCGGGCGGACAACTTCGTCGTGATCTGCTCGATCGAGAACTTCGATCCGATGGGAATTCACACGGGCGATTCGGTGACGGTCGCCCCCGCGCAGACGCTGACCGACCGCGAATACCAGGCGATGCGGGACGCCGCCCGGGCGATCATCCGGGAAGTCGGTGTGGAGACCGGCGGGTCGAACATCCAGTTCGCCGTGAATCCGGAGAACGGCCGCCTCGTGGTGGTCGAGATGAATCCCCGCGTCTCCCGCTCTTCCGCGCTGGCCAGCAAGGCGACCGGATTCCCGATCGCCAAGATCGCCGCGCTCCTGGCGGTCGGCTACCGCCTGGACGAGATCCAAAACGACATCACCCGTGTCACGCCGGCCTCCTTCGAGCCGGTCATCGACTACGTCGTGGTGAAGATTCCGCGCTGGGCGTTCGAGAAATTCCGCGACGCCGATCCGCGCCTCGGCACTCAGATGAAATCGGTGGGCGAGGTGATGGCGATCGGCCGTACGTTCAAGGAGGCGCTCCAAAAGGGACTCCGCAGCCTGGAGACGGGCGGCGAGGGATTCGGGAAGCGCGACCTGGACGACGCCAGGATCAAGGAGAAGCTCGTCACGCCCAGTCCGGACCGAATCCTCTACGTGAAGAGAGCCCTTGAACTTGGCTGGAAACAAGAAGATGTGGGCCGGCTCACGGGCATCGACCCGTGGTTCCTGGACCAGATCGGGCAGATCGCGGCGCTCAAGGAGAAGATCGCGCCGGGGATGACCGACGAGACCCTTCGCGAGGCGAAGCGGTACGGCTTCTCCGACGCGCGGATCGCGCGGCTGGCCGGCGTCACCGAGGCGGCGGTGCGGGCGAGGCGGAAGGAGGCGGGGATCGTTCCGGTCTTCAAGCGGGTAGACACCTGCGCCGCGGAGTTCGAGTCGCACACGCCCTACCTCTACTCGACCTACGAGCAGGAGTGCGAGGCCGACCCGACCGACCGCCGCAAAGTCGTCATCCTGGGAAGCGGCCCGAATCGGATCGGGCAGGGAATCGAATTCGATTACGCCTGCTGCCACGCGGCCTTCGCCTTCAAGGAGGAGGGCTTCGAGACGATCATGGTGAACTGCAATCCCGAGACCGTCTCCACCGACTACGATACCTCCGATCGCCTCTACTTCGAGCCGCTCACCTTCGAGGACGTGATGAACGTCATCGACCGCGAACGCCCCGAGGGGATCGTCATCCAGTTCGGCGGGCAGACGCCGCTTCGCCTGGCGCTCGCGCTGCAGGAGGCGGGGGTGCGCGTTCTCGGCACCAGCCCCGACGCGATCGATCTCGCCGAGGATCGGAAGCGCTTCCGGGAGATCCTCAACCGGCTCGACATTCCGCAGCCGGAGAGCGACACGGCGACCTCGCTGGAGGAGGCGATGATCGTGGCGCGACGCATCGGGTTTCCGGTGCTGGTGCGTCCCTCGTACGTTCTCGGCGGCCGCGCCATGGCGATCGTCTACGACGAGTCGCATCTGGAGGAATTCGTTCTGGAGGCGGTGAAGGCTTCACCCGAGCATCCGATCCTCGTCGACCGCTTTCTGGAGGACGCCTACGAAGTCGATGTCGACGCGGTGGCGGACGGAGAGCGGGTTGTGATCGGCGGGATTTTGGAACACATCGAGG
>JANOOP010000371.1:0-2532 GCA_031421415.1 Candidatus Eiseniibacteriota bacterium | reverse complement strand
CGAGCCGGGCCCAGGCGATGTCGCGCGAGCGGTTGCTGCCGCGCTCGGCGATCCGCGTCCAGACCGCGGCCATCGACGCCGCGTCGTCGCGCGTGGCGCTGTCCTCCAGCACGACGTCGGCCATCGCCTCGAGCGTGCCCCATGACTCGGGCTCGCGGTCTCCGTCGAGGCGGAGGAGGATCACGGGAAGGTCGCCGACCAGGAGCGAGGCGACCGCGCTTGGAACGAGAGGTTCGGCCTGGGGCGTGGAGACGAGAACGATCTGCTCCGAGCAGACGAGTCCGCCGCCGCCCGGGCGCATGTGGCAGAGCGCCGTGACGCGCGCCAGGAGGGAATGGGCCGTCGCGAGCGTGGGCGCGGCCGCAACCACGACCGCCGGCCGGCCGGCCGCGCGCTCCAGCCGGAAGAGCCGCGACGGATGTCGACGCGTCAGCTCCACCAGCACCGGATCGAGCGGCGCCTGAGTCGCCTCGTCGAGCGGCACGATCACGTTCGCGAGCGCCGCGCGGTAAAGAGCCCCCTTCGACGGCGCCGCCGATTTCCACAGGGCGCGCAGTTCCCGCTCGATCGCGGCGGCGTCGAAGGGGCGCTCCCCGTCCTGGCCCAGGAGGAGGAGCGGCTCGGGCACGTTCGCGCCGGGGGCGGGCGCCTGGCTTTTCACAGCCGGTACCACCGGCGGCCGTCGCGGGCGAGCATCCGGTCGGCCTCGGCGGGGCCCCACGTGCCCGCGGCGTACGACCCGATCTCGGGGCCGTCCGTCTCCCACGCCGAGGCGATGGCATCGACGTGCTCCCACGCCAGCTCCACCTCGTCGCGGCGCGCGAAGAGGGTGGAGTCGCCGAGATTGCAGTCGAGGAGAAGCCGCTCGTAGGCCTCGGGCGGATCGGCGCCGAAGGAGGTGAGGTAGTTGAAGTCCATCCGGACCGGATCGATGTGGAGCGACTGTCCGGGGGACTTGGAACCGAAGGAGAGCGAGATGCCCTCGTCGGGCTGGATCCGGAGCCGGAGCACGTTCGCCTCCAGCGACGCGCAGCCGGCGGAGCGGAAGAGGGCGTACGGCGGATGGCGAAAGACGATCGTGATCTCCGTGGCGCGCTTGGCGAGCCGCTTCCCGCTTCGCAGATAGAAGGGGACCCCGGCCCATCGCCAGTTGTCGACCTCGAGTCTGGCCGCCAGGAACGTTTCCGTGGTGGAGCGCGGATTCACGCCCGGTTCCTCGCGGTAGCCCGGCACGGCGCCGCCCGCCACCGCTCCCGCGGCATACTGCGCGCGCACGGTCCGCTCGGCCACCTGCTCGCGTCGAAGCGGCGCGAGCGCCCGGAGGACCTTCACCTTCTCGTCGCGCACCGCGTCGGCCTCGAACCGGGCCGGCGGCTCCATCGCGGTCAGCGTGAGGAGCTGGAGCATGTGGTTTTGCAGGATGTCCCGCAGGACGCCCGAGCGCTCGAAGTAGTTCGCCCGTCCCTCGACGCCGATCGCCTCCGCGACCGAGATCTGCACGTGGTCGACGTAGCGGTTGTTCCAGAGCGGCTCGAAGATGCCGTGTCCCAGGCGGAGCACCAGGATGTTCTGCACCGTCTCCTTCCCGAGGTAGTGGTCGATGCGGAAGACCTGCCGCTCGTCGAAGGAGGCATGGACCTGCGCATTCAGCGCCCGGGCCGAGGTGAGGTCGTGGCCGAACGGCTTCTCGATGATGACGCGGGTCCAGCGCGCGGGGTCGCCGGCGGGATGAACCAGCCCCGCGGCGCGGAGCCCTTCGAGAATCAAGGGGTAGGCGTCGGGGGGCGCGGCCAGGTAGTAGATTCGATTTCCTGCGGCGCCGCGCTCGCGCTCCAGCCCTTCCAGGAAGCCGCGAAGCGCGACGTAATCCTCCGTCCGCTCGAAGGAGCCGGTGCGGTAGTGGAGCGACGCCGCGAAACGCTGCCACTCGTGCTTCGGGGTCGCGGGGTCGGCGGGACGGCACGCGTCGCGGAACTCCTGATCGGAGAGAGGGCGGCGCGCGAATCCGACGACGGCGCTCTTCGGGTGGAGGAGCTTCTCCCGCGAGAGCGCGAAGAGCGCGGGGAGGAGCTTTCGGTGCGTGAGGTCGCCGCTGGCGCCGAAGACGACGATGGTGCAGGGGTCGGCGGCGCGGAGCGTCACGCTCCCCTCGCGCAGGGGATTCGGGGAGGGGGCGGACTCGGGCGACGGCGCCGGCGCGGCCGCGGCGTCGGGCGTCACGCCTTCGTCACCGCGTGGCCGCCGAACTTGTTTCGCATCGCCGCCAGGAGTTTTCCCTGGAACGACGATTCCTGGCGCGAGCGAAACCGAGCCTGGAGCGCCAGCGTCAAAACCGGCGCGGGCACGGCGCGCTCCACCGACTCGATGACCGTCCAGCGGCCCTCGCCCGAATCCTCCACATAGTCGGCGACGCGGTCGAGGTTCGGGTCCTCGCGCAGCGCCTCCACCGTCAGGTCGAGGAGCCACGAGCGCACGACGCTTCCGTGCTGCCAGAGCGCGGCGATCCGGCCCAGGTCCAGCTGGTAGGGGGAC
>JANOOP010000370.1:0-8515 GCA_031421415.1 Candidatus Eiseniibacteriota bacterium | reverse complement strand
GAGATCGCCACGGCGCTCCACGATCGCGGCGTGCTGGTCCTGGCCGATGGCGCCCATGTCCCCGGCGCGCTGGCCCTCGACGTCCCTTCGATCGGGGTCGATTGGTACGCGGCGAACCTCCACAAGTGGTGCCACGCGCCGCGCTCTTGCGGATTTCTCTGGGCTCCGCCGGAGCGGCAGGAAGGGCTCCATCCATCGACGATTTCATTGGGGTTGGACCAAGGGTTCGCGAAGGAATTCGATTGGGTTGGGACGCTAGACCCGACCAACTATTTGGCGGCGCCCGTAGGGGTTGCGATGTTACGCGAATGGGAGTTCGAGGACGCTCGGGGGTACATGCATCGCCTGGCCTGGGATGGCGGCCACCTCCTCACGAAGGAATGGGGGACCGCGCTCGGCGTGCCGGAGGAGATGGTCGGAACGATGGTGACGGTGCCGCTTCCGGAGCGCGCCGGCGCGGAGATGGATGCTGCCGCCCGCCTTCGCCTCGAGCTTCTCCTAGAGGACAGGATCGAGATCCAGCTGCACGCCTACCGTGGTCGGCTCTGGGTGAGGCTCTCGGCCCAGGTCTACAACGAAATGGCCGATGTGGCGCGGCTGGCCAAGGCGGTACTCCGAAGGGTGTAGATCCCGCCTCCGAATATCGCTCGCCCGCGGGCCGCTCGCGGGATTAGGCTCGTGTCTCCAGCGGGTCCCCCCGTGGAGGCACCATGCTCTGCCGTCTCGTTCTATCCGCGGCGCTTGTGCTCGGCGCCGCGTTTCTCTCCGCACAGGCCCCGCCCGCTTACGCGCAGTACATGTACCTCGACGCCAACGGCGACGGCGTTCACACCGAGGCCGACGTCCTTCCTGCGACGGGCGTTACCTCGGTCGATGTCTGGATCGTGACGAACCAGAATCGGGACGGCACGGCTGCCGCCTGCGCCGTCGAATCGAGTTCCGCCCTGACGATCAATTCCTACGAAATCATCCTTCGTGCGGAGGGCGGGACTCTAACCTATGGCGCATTCCAGAACGCCATCCTCGAGTTCTCTACCTCCTTCGGGGCGAGGAGCGATGAGACGGACGCCTACTTCGGGGTTGGAGGTGGAAGCATCAAACCTGCCGGTCGATATCGGCTCGCTCGGGTTTCGGTAGCTGTTGTCTCGGGCGCTCCCTCGATCTCGATTGCGCCTTCAACCCATCTGGCGGCTATCTATCAGACGTCATTCGGCTGCCAATGTCCCGGTCTCGATCAAGACAACACGATGAAGCTCGGGAGCGACTGGCAGGACGCGGATGGGCTGCCATTCAGCGGATCGCCACTGGCGTACGCTCCGACGTTCACCGGTACGCCAAGTTACTGGTATCTCGACGAGGGCACAGCCGGCTCGCTTTCGATCGGCGCCACCGACGCCGACTCTGACTCCCTGATCCTCATCGTAGAGGGGCTCCCGGGATTCACCTCTCTCACGACCACGGCTTCATCGCGGGGCCAGGTGACCGGCCGGATCGATGCCACCCCTGGCTTCTCGACCGCCGGGAGGTACCCCCTTCGGGCCGTATGTGATGACGGAATCCTACAAGCAGCAAAGTCGATAGACCTCCGCGTGCGTGACGTGAACAAAGCGCCCTTCTTCGACCCGATCCCGGAGGTACGTGTCATTGCCGGCACGGTTGCCGAGCGGGAGATCGTCGCCAGGGATGCCGAATCGCAGCCGCTGACAATGAGGATCGCCTACGCGCCGTCGTTCGTGACCCTCGGCCCCGCGGAGGCGGTCGCGGGTGCGTACCGCGCGATCGCCAGGATCGCTCCGGGGCCGTCCGATATCGGCGAGGAGCGCGTTGTTCTGTTGGCGAGCGATGGAACTTCGGAGGTGGGCGGTTTCTTTGTAGTCAGCGTCGGTTCGGAAGGCTCCTTCAAGCCTATGGACATCGATTCGATCCCGGATTTCACGATAGCCGAAGGTGAGACGATTCGGCATGAGGTCGTCGTGCACAACCCGTATGGGAACCATTACTACGTGTCGATTCTCGACCAGCCGAACTTTGTCGACCTGGAGTGGGACATCCCGAGTCCTCCCCCCACGATCACGATCACTCCAGGGCCCCTCGACGCAGGGGAGTACGATGTCACGGTGCGTGCCTATGAAGGTTTCTCGTACGACGGTTTCGCGCTGCCCGCGTCGCGGCGGTTTCATGTCTCGGTCATCAACCGGCGATTCCCGCCACAAGTGCAGACGACGCCGGCGTTTCCGTGCGTTCAGCAGGGCGAGGTCTACAGCCTCGTGCTCCGGGTCTCGGACCCAGATGGCGACGCGTTTACGGCGATGTTTGGAAGTCCGCCGCTGTGGGGGACTTCCTCCCTGGAATCCCCGACATCTTGTCGCTACGTGCTTTCGCCGACGTCCGAGGATTCGCCGACGGTAGTTAGCCTCATGGTCCGGACCGTGGACGGCGCCGGAGCGATAAACGACACGGTCGTCCCCGTGATGCTCGCGTTCGTGGGGGATTGTCCGCGCGGCGGTGGCTGGGCTGCCGCTCCGAACGTTTCCCACCTGATTGCGGTTGCAGGGGGGCCGTACGCCGGAGTCGCGGGGGCGCGTATCCGATTCGACGGAAGCGCCACGGTCGACCCGGCAGGAACGCTCCTGTTCTACGAGTGGACGTTTGGGGACGGCACCTCGGGCCTCGGCAGGGCACTGGGACACGCGTACCCCGAGGGAGGAACCTACCGCGCCGTACTTGCCGCAAGGGTCTCGGAAGCGCCTTCCATCGCCGCGTTCGACACGGTGACGATCGTCATTCAGGACGCGCTCCCCGCGCGGGCGTTTCAGTCCGCCGAGGAGACGCCTCTCGTCCTGCGCGCCGCGCGTTCGCAAGTGGTACTCCGCATGGAGCGGGTAGGCGAGGAGTATGCGCTCGAGGATCTCGACCCTGCCTCGCTCTGCCTCTGGAGTCCGGGGCACGGAGAGGTCGACTCGATCTTCGCGCAGTCAACGAAGACCGGAAGGATCGACGACCGCGATCGGAACGGCGTGCCGGAGCGCACGGTTGCCTTCGCGAGAGAGGACATCAGACGGCTTTTCGCAAACGTTCGCGGCAAGCGGTCGATTTCGGCGCGACTCCAGGGGCGGCTGCCGAGTGGCGCGCGCGTGCGCTCACCCGTGGACCTGGAGGTTCTGGGTACGCCGGCCAAGGGCGTCGCCATTTCCCCGAACCCGCTGAACCCGCGCGGCACGATCTCGTTCCAGGCGTCGCGCCCGGGGAGGGCTGTCGTTCGCCTCTTCGACATTAATGGCCGGCTAGTGCGGACGCTTCTCGACGGCAACGTCGAGGTGGGCGAGGTTCAGGTGCCGATCGACGGAAAGGATGCTCGAGGGAGGGCGCTTGCGAGCGGCGCGTACTACTACCAGATTACCACTGGAGACGACACTTGGCGTGGGCGGGCAACCATTTTGAAGTGATCTTCCGGGTGGGGCGTCCCTACCGCCCCACCTTCACCGGATACGCCTCCAGCGCTCCCGCCAGAATCTCCATCGCCTTTCGAAGCGCGCCCTCTTCGAGCACGTAGGCGAACCGAATCTCGTTCTTGCCTCGGCCCGGCGTCGCGTAGAAGCCGTCGCCCGGCGCGACCATCAGGGTTGCGTTGTCCTTCCGGTACTCCTTCAGCATCCAGATCACGAACTCCTCGGCGTTCGGCACCGGGAGTTCGGCCATCAGGTAGAAGGCGCCCTCGGGCTTCCGCGCGAACGTCCCCGGAATCGTGGCGAGACCCTCCATCACGAGATCGCGGCGCTTGCGGAACTCCTCCACGACCATCTTCGTGTAGGAGGCGGGCACCTTGTCGAGCACGGAGGCCGCATACTGGCCGATCGTCGGCGGCGCCAACCGCGCCTGCGCGAACTTCAGGCAGGCCTCGCGGACCGCGGCGTTCTTCGTCACCAGCGTGCCGACGCGCGCGCCGCACAGGTTGAGACGCTTCGAGATCGAGTCGACCAGGACCACCTGCTGGTCGATCCCCTTCCGGGTCAGCGGGCTCTCGTGCTTCAGGCCGTCGTAGACGAACTCGCGGTATGCCTCGTCGGTGATGATCCAGAGCCCCTTCCGCTTCGCCAGGTCGACGATGCCGTCGATCTCGGCCGCCGTGTAGGCGGTGCCGGTGGGATTCGACGGAGCGCAGATCAGGATGCCGCGGGTCTTCGGGCCGATAACGCGCTCGATCGCCTCGATTGGGGGGAGGTGATAGCCGGTCCGCGCGTCGCAGGCGACCGGCTTCACGCCGACGCCGGCCAGGAGGGCCATCGTGGCGTAGTTGGTGTAGAAGGGCTCGAAGATGATGACTTCTTCGCCCGGCTCGAATAGGGCCCAGAAGGCGAACTGGAGCGCTTCGCTCCCTCCGACCGTGGTCAGGATCTCGGCGGGGCTGAAGTCGAGTCCGACCGACTGGTAGTAGCGCGACATTCCCTCGCGGAACTCCATCGTCCCCGGGGAAGGCGAATACGGAACGTACTTGCCCGGGTAGTTCCGGAGCCGCTCCATGACGATGTCGGGCGTCGGAAGGTCGGGCTGCCCGATGTTCAGCTGGTAGACGGTCGCGCCTTCCTTCATGGCCGCTTCGGCGTAGGGCGCGAGCCGCCGGATGGGGGAAGCCTGAGCCTCCTTGCCGCGTGTCGAGACGTTCATCACCTGCCTCCGCGTCGGGGCGTCCGCGTGCGCGCGGCCGGCTTCTTTTCCGGCGGCGTCGCAAGGAGACGCACCACGAGATCGACGGTACGTTCCAGGTCGCGCGCGTGGACGAGCGAGTCGGGCCCGCCCGTCTTCCGCGCCGGAATCGCGATCAGCACCGTGGGAACGCCCGGCCCGGCGCGCCGCACGGCGCCGGCATCGGTCGAACCCTCTTCGCGCACCAGATATTGAATCGGCACGCGTGCGGCCTTGGCGGCCTTGCGCGCCATTTCCAGCGCCTGCGGGTGAGCGATGTATCCATGCTCCTTGAGCCCGATGCAGGGTCCTTCGCCGAGCGTCACCGGGCTCTGGTCCTTTGCCTCGCCGACGTGCGCCAGCTCCACCACCACGGCCAGTTCGGGCTCGACACCGAAGGCGCCGATCATGGCGCCGCGCGATCCGAGTTCGCTCTGCGCCGTGAAGATGACGTGCAGATCGTAGGGAATGCGCCCCGAGCGAAGGATCGCTGCCGCCACGGCCGCCGCGCCGGCGCGATTGTCGAGCGAGGAGGCGTGCCATTGGTCGCCCAGCCGGCCGAGCCGCGCTTCCAGCATCCCGACCGAGCCGACGGGGAAGCGCTTCGCCGCGGCCGCCTTGTCGTATCCGGTCACAAGGTAGAGCGCGCTCGCGTCGGGCGCCGAGCTCTCCTTGCTGTTGGCGGGCCGGTCGTAAGCGATCAGCGCTCGCTCGCCGTCTCCGAAGATCACCGTGGCGCCGACCGCTTCCGCAGCGCCGCGTCCGCCCAGGAGATCGATGCGGGCCGTGCCGCCCGATTCCACACGCGTCACGATGACGCCGGGGGCGTCCATGGCGGCGACGAGGAGAAGCCGGGGCCCGCTACCGGGGAGATGGAGATGCAAATTGCCGAGAGCGTCCTCGCGCGTGCGCCCGACGCCGCGAAGCATCGAACGGAGCGCGGCGCGCACGCCCGTCTCCCGGCCCGGCGGGCCGTAAGCAGGAACGAGCGCCTTCAGAAGTGAATCGAGACTCCCTGCACGCGGTTTCACGGCCACTCCTTTCTAAGCGATTCGAGCGTGTGCCAGACGAGGTTCAGCACGCGCCGCGGATCACGAATGTCGAGGTACGCCGCCGGGGCGTGGATGTAGCGGCACGCCACGGAGACCACTGCCGCCGGAACGCCGGAGCCCGAGGTCGCGATTCGTCCCGCGTCGGTCCCCCCGACGCCGGGGCGTTTCCACTGAGTCGAAATCTTTCGCCGCTTCGCCGTCCGCTGGAGCAGATCGATGAGGCGCGCGTCGGCCATGAGGCTTCGGTCCTGGATGGTGATCGTGGGTCCGCCGCCCATCCGCGGCTGCTGCTCCTCGGGGGAGGCGCCCGGGGCTTCGCCCGAAGCCGTTCCCTCGAGAATGATCGCGAGATCGGGCGCCACGCGCCGCGCGGCCGCCGCGGCGCCGCGGAGTCCGATCTCCTCCTGAACCGTCCAGACGGCCGTGACCGGCACCGGCGGTCGCTTCTGGACCAGGCTCGCCAGGATGGCGCAGCCGACGCGATCGTCGAACGCCTTTCCCTTCCGCACTCGTCCCGACGCCTCGTAGGTCGTGTCGAAGGCGACCAGGTCGCCGATCGAGATGGCCTGGAGCGCTTCCTCGCGCGAGGCGGCGCCGATGTCGAGGAAGAGATCCTCGATCGGGATCACCTTGTTCATGTCGTTGTTCGTGAGGAGGTGGGCCGGAAGCACGCCGACCACGCCCCGCGCGCCGTTCATCCCGACCCGGAAAACCTGGCCCAGGAGGATGCGCGGATCGATGCCGCCGACCTTCCGGAAGCGAAGGCGCCCGTCCTTCTCGACCGCGGTGACCATGAAGCCGACTTCGTCCATGTGGGCGCAGAGCATCACGTGCGGCAGGCGGCGGCGGCTCCGCGCTCCCGCGGGCGCGACGCGCGCCACCAGGCTTCCCATGGCGTCCACCTCGAGGCTGTCGACGCGGTCCCGCACTGCGTCCACGACGAGGTTTCGCACCGGCGCTTCCCAGCCGCTCGGGCCGTCGGCGTTCGAGAAGGCTTCGAGAAAGCGCTCCTCGAACGGCGGGGCCCCGTTCCGCTTTGCGGCGCGCGCGGCCGGCATTACTTGAGCACCTCGGTGGCGCGCCATTCCGGCTCGAGCGACACGAGATAGTGGGCGAGGAGCGTGGCGCAACGATCGACGTCGCGCGGCTCCACCACCTCGACGCCGGTGTGCATGTAGCGGCAGGGAATGCCGAGCACGGCCGTGGCGACGCCGAGGCTCGCGATTTGAATGTCCATGGCGTCGGTCCCGGAGTTGGCGGGAGTCACCTCGACGGAGAAGGGGAGTCCGATCGCCCGCGCGGCGCTTCTCAATCCGTCGAAGACGCCGGCATGGATGTTCGCCCCCATGCAGAGCGAGGGGCCGCCGCCCAGCGGCACGGTGTCGCCCTCCCGGGTCCCCGGCATGTCGCCGTGGCTCACGTCGATGGCGATTCCGATCTCGGGCTTCAGCCCCTCGGCCGAGGTCCGGGCGCCGACGCAGATCTGTCCATCCTCCTCCTCCACCGTGCCGACCGCGATGACGTCCCAGGCGGGGCGCCGTTCGCGAAGGGCCTGGAGCGTGCGGACCAGGACCGCCACGCCCGAACGGTCGTCCATCCCGGGGGCGGCGAGGCGCGACTTGAGGAGCCCGACCGGCGGCTGGCGGAGCATCACCAGGGTCCCGACCGGCACCCGTCGCCTCACGACCGCCTCCGGCATCCCGGTGTCGAGATAGAGTTCTTCCAACGGGAGGACCTTCTCCGCCTCGCCCTTTTTCTGAAGGTGAGGAGGCTTCGTCCCGAAGATGGCGTTCATCGCTGGTTTGGAGTGGACCACCACTTCCTTGCCCGGGAGGGTGCGCTGGTCGAACCCGCCGACCGAGACGACGCGGAGGTATCCGCCCGCCTCGACCCGGCTCACCAGAAAGCCGATCCGGTCGAGGTGCGCGGCCAGGAGCGCGCGAGGACGCGGCTCGGGCCCCGTGCCGTGAATCCAGCCGAGGACGTTGCCCATCCGGTCCCGCTCCACCTTGTCGGCGAAGAGGCCGAACGCCCGCTCGATCTCGGAACGGGAGATATGTTCGTAGCCCGCGACCCCGGGAAGGGCCGTCAGGTGCCGAAGCCACTCGTCGGTGCTCCACTCGAGCTGTCCGCTTCGACGAGGCGATGGGCGCTTCAAACGCGGCATAGACAGCCAATTTAGCCCACCCCCCGCGGTCCTGCCAGGGTAAACTCCGCCCCCGCATGGAGCCATTCCGAATCGCCGTCGCGCTGCCGCATCTGGGCGTCTATGGCGGCATCCGCCGCTTCCTGGAACTCGGCCGCATTTGGACCCGGCAGGGACACACCGTGGCGCTCCTGACCCCTTCCAGATCCGGCGCGGAGCCGGCCGAACCGTGGCTTCCCTTCGGGGGAGAGCAGGGCGGACTCGAGCGGCTCACTGCCGAGAAGTGGGACGTGCTCCTCTCGCCCGATCCCGAACTCTTCCTTCGCGCCGAGGCTGCCGGGGCGCTTCGGGTGCTCTATGCGGTCCTGGAAAAGGCGCCGCGCGCGGCGGAGGCGTGGCGGAGCGCCGATCTGGTCCTTGCCAACTCCGCCTCCATGAAGCGGCACCTCGCGCGTCGAGGAATCCGGGCAGCCGACGGCGTCGGCGGCGTGAATCTCGAGTTCTTCCATCCTCTCTCGCCCGACCCGCGGCCGGAGCGCGCGAAGGCGGGCGGCCCCGTGCGCGTCCTCGTCTACGGCAGGCTCTCGAGAAGGCGGAAGGGAACCTGGACCGCGGCCCGCGCCGTCGATCTCGC
>JANOOP010000369.1:0-3261 GCA_031421415.1 Candidatus Eiseniibacteriota bacterium | reverse complement strand
GGCCGCCACCAGCAGGTACTCGTAGCGGACGCCGTCGGTGATCCCCTCGCCGAGATCCTGGTAGAACTGCTCCGTGCCGTCGATCGTGGCGACGGGCGCGAAGGCGCCGTTCGGAGCCTCCCGGCGAACCACCGTCCACTGCGCCGGCGGGGTCGCGGGACGGGTCCAGGCGAGATCGATGCTATGGCCGCCGTCGTTCGGAGTGTCGGTCGCCACGAGCGGGAATGCCGACGCCACGCGCGGTCCGGCCGCCAGAAGAAGAAGCGCGGCCATCGCGACGGCGCGAACGAACACGGAACCGATGGGGGAAATCAGGCGGGTATTCCTCGTTCGAACCGGTACCGGGTACGGGGAGCGGAGTGACTCGAAATCACGCGCAGGCAATGCCTCCGGTGCTGGATGCTTCCGGCCAACGTCAACACGGTAGGTCGGCTCCAAAACTCTGTCAAGAGTGGTTTCCGCCTACGACTCGATCCGCTCCACGTTCGCCCGCGGAAAGAAGGCCCGTTCCCCGCCCCCGAAGTCTACCTCCAGCACCCGGACCTTCGCCTCGGTCTCGAGCGCCGTCGGTTCGGGCGGAAGCGCGGTGACGATGCCCAGCCGGCCGAAGAACGGCTGGCGAATGATCCGGATCTGGCATCCGACCGAGAGACCTTCCTCGCCGGGCGTCCCTTCCGGCGCCGCGCTCTTCGCCTCGGCTTCCAGGCGCGGGCAGATGATCTCCGGACGGAGCACGCCGGCGCGAATCTGCGTCGCGCCGCTGACGGACACCTTTCGCCCCTCGCACGCCTTCAAGAGCTCGAACGTGCGGCTGGCCATCGGAATCTCTCCGAAGCCCTCCGTCACGACGAGCGTGATTCCCTTCTCCTCGGAGCCCGTGATGGCCACACCCAGGTCGTATCCCAGGAATTCGCGGAGATCGTGATCGTCGAATCCGCCGATGACGATCGCCTTCACGCCCATCAGGATGGCGTGGCGCAGGGTCTTCGTCGTGACGTGTGCTCCGCCGACGAGGATCTTCCCGCGGTCCTCCTCGCCGATCGTCGCCTCGGTCAGCGTGTCGGAGGGGGCGCCCACGGCCACATGGAGCTCGCCGCAGGTCTCTCCGCCGATGCCGAAGATCCCCTGGATGTACGTCCCCCTCGTCTCCACCGTGACGCCCTGTTTCGGGTGAACCTCGACGATCGTGCCGTCGACGTAGGCGTCGACCTCGACCGGAATCGGCGCTTCGCGGACGAGCGCCTGCCCTGTCACGGTCGAGACGCTCTCGAGCGTTCCGGCCACCGGCGAGTGGGCCTTCGAACGGAAGAGCCCGAAGAACGACTTGCTCTCGGCGAAGACCTCGCCTTTCGCCACCACCGAGCCGACCTGCTTCGTGAGGCACTCCTGAACGTCTTCCGGAAGAATTCCGAGCAGATTGGCCGCGTTCACGGACTGAACGTTGCCCGGAAGTTCCGTCCGCGCGACGATGGACTCCGCCGTCACCACGTCACGGACGTTCACGAGCACGGTGCCGGCGAGGGGGAGCTTGCGCTCCCGACGAACGGTGGCGAACGCGGTTACCTTCAGTCCCGGTGTATACGAGTGGGCCACGTCAGCTCCTCAGGACGGCCGGGTATGCAGCCAGCGCGTCGTTCCATTCGTTCAATTTGGCGATCCGGCGGGCGCGATCCTCGGGCAGCGCGAAGGGACGCCGTCCGCGACAGTCGAAAATAATCCCGACCACGCCGCCGCGGAGATTCACGGTCCGTTCCTTCCCCTTCCCTTCGCCTACGTCGAAACCCTTCTCGGGACGGAGCGTCGCCTTCGCGAACTCGCCCTCGCCGAGCGGCAGAAGCCGCAGCGTGCCGTAGGGAACGGAGAGTTCCTCGCGCTTGCCTCCCGGCATCTCGAGCGAGACCTTGAGCGCCGTCTGCCCTTCCTTGCCGGGACCGACCGGCGCCACGCTGGAGCCGAAGCGGATGAGACAATCCTTCTCGAAGACCTGGCGCGCCGCGGTCGGGTGGACGGTGGAGAGCACGCCGAGCTGCGGCATCATGAAGATCGAGTCCACCGCGAGCTCGGTCACGTGCTCCGGCAGGAACGCGTCGAGCATCATGAGCGCCGATTGCGCGCGCCGTGGCGCGTGCGAGA
Source organism: Candidatus Eiseniibacteriota bacterium (assembly GCA_031421415.1). Taxonomy (GTDB): domain Bacteria; phylum Eisenbacteria; class RBG-16-71-46; order SZUA-252; family SZUA-252; genus SZUA-252. The sequence goes on along the minus strand of JANOOP010000369.1, from coordinate 1,128 downwards.
GCACGCCACCGCTCCCGACCAGCAGGTCGAGGTGGTCGAGGCGTACCAGCGACTCGCCGCTGGCCGACTGCTCGAACGTGTCGGAAATCGTTCGTTCCTGTTGTACGCCCTTCAAGCCGACGGCGAGCGTCTTGTGCTGCTCGAACGCCAGCCGCAGCGCCTCGCGCGCGATCGCCTGCTCGATGACCAGCTCCTCCAGCGTCTGGGGAATGGTCGTGGGGCGGATCATCTTGTTCTTGATTCGGTTCCGGAGATCCGGCTCGCTGATCTCGAACGGCACCCAACGCAGGATGTTCGGAAGACCCGCTTCGGCGAGCACGTTCGAAACCGAGTAGCTCATGCCGAGATTGGCGCTCACCGTCCGGTTGAACACGGTCTGGAAGACCGAGAAGACATCCGTCGTGGCGCCACCGATGTCGACGCCGACGACGTTGATCTTCTCCTCGCGCGCGATCGTCTCGATGATGAGCCCGACGGCGCCTGGCGTCGGCATGATCGGCACCGGCGACCAGGTCATCAGCTTCTTGTAGCCGGGCGCGTGAGCCATGACATGTTCCATGAAGAGGTCGTGGATCTTGTCGCGGGCCGGGGTCAGGTTCTCGCGCTCCAGAACCGGCCGGAGGTTGTCCGTGATGACGAGGGCCGTCTTCTTTCCCAGGCGGTCTTCGACGAGGGGGGCCGCGTCCTTGTTTCCCGCGTAGATGACCGGCAGCTCGTAGCCCGCGCCGAGGCGCGCCTTCGGATCGGCCGCGGCCAGGAGCTCGGCCATCTCCACCACGTGGGACGTCGTGCCGCCGTCGATGCCGCCGGAAAGGAGGATCATGTCGGGGCGGAGCTGGCGGATCCGCTTGATCTTCTCGTGAGGCAGCCGTCCGTCGTTGCTCGCGATGACGTCCATCACGATGGCGCCGGCTCCGAGCGCGGCGCGCTGGGCGCTCTCCCCTGTCATGCTCTTCACGACACCCGATACCATCATCTGCAGCCCGCCGCCGGCGCTCGACGTGGAGATGTAGAGATCGACACCGTCGTTTCCCTGCTGCGGCGTGATGATCGTCTCGCCGTCCAGGATCTTCCGGCCAGCCAGCTCTTCGACTTCCATGATCGCGTTCAGCACGCCGCGCGTCACGT
>JANOOP010000368.1:0-8126 GCA_031421415.1 Candidatus Eiseniibacteriota bacterium | reverse complement strand
CCTGACCGCCGGTCTGCGCGACGACCAGGGCGCCGTTGGCTCCCCAGAGTAGGTTTCCGCTGGCGTCTACGTGTTGCGCGTAGATGTCGGCGTTCCCGGAGCGATAGTCCTCCCAGACGATGAAGGCGCCGCCCACCCCGTCGGGGAGGGAGCGCGCCAGCGCCTGACTCGAATCCGCCAGCGAGGCGGGACTGCCGTACGTCGCCCACATCGCGTTCGCGGCCGGGATTCCGACCGGGAGCGAGGCGAGGGCCAGCGTCAGGAGAATGGGTGCGACAATCGGAATGACGAGGGGGCGCGCCATGTGTGATTGATCCACCTTTGGTTGACGAGCGAAGTTGCACCTCACGGACGCGGCGGATAGTATGCAGGAATCGAGCCTCGGTGGCAATGGAAAATAGAGTGGCAGCCGCGCTGCAACCTATTGATTGTATGTCACTTATGGAGTGGCTGGATCGCGCCGATCGGAATCCCGGGTCGAGCGGGGTCCTGAGTGGGCGACGCCCCGCGAAGCGCTGCGGGATTTTCCCCATCTTGGTGGCCGAGAACTCGGTCGTCTCAACCCGGTCCAGGGAGGACTTCGTGCACACACGCTTTCGATTCGCTCCAGCCTGGTTCGTACTGCTCGCCGCCTCGCTCCTCGCCCCGGCGCCACGGGCCCACGCCACCTTCTCGATCGTCGCGCGAGATTCGGCCACGGGCGACATCGGCGTCGCCGTTCAATCGCATTACTTCGCGGTCGGCCCCATCGTCCCGTGGGCGGAGCCCGGCGTCGGCGCCGTCGCGACGCAGTCGCTCGTCGAGGTCAGCTACGGCCCGAAAGGGCTCCAGCTGATGCGCGACGGCCGGTCGGCCAGGCAGGCGCTTCAAGAACTCCTGGCCCAGGACCAGTATCGCGATGTCCGGCAGGTGGCGATGATCGACAGCGACGGGGGCGTGGCGGTGCACACCGGCGACAAGTGCATCCCCGACGCCGGCGATCGCGCGGGCGCCCAGTACTCGGTCCAGGCGAATCTGATGGCGAACAAGTCGGTCTGGCCCGCCATGGCGCGCGCGTACGAGACGACCAAGGGCGACCTGGCCGCGCGCCTCCTCGCCGCGCTCGACGCAGGGCAACGCGCGGGGGGAGACATTCGCGGCCAGCAGTCGGCGGCGATCGTGATCGTCCGCGGGAAGCGCTCGGCGCGGCCGTGGGCCGATCGCATCCTCGATCTCCGGGTCGAGGACCACCCGCGACCCATCGAGGAGCTGCGGCGGCTCGTGACCCTCTGGCGCGCCTACCGGCACGTGGACGAGGGCGACGCGCTGATCACCGAAGGGAAGATCGAGGAGGCGATGTCGGCGTACTTATCGGCCTCGCGCCTCGCCCCGACGAACATGGAGATCGTCTTTTGGCAGGCGACCGCGCTCTGGAAGCTGGGCCGGGAGAAGGAGGCAACGCCCCTCTTCCGGAAGGTCTTCGCCAAGGAGCGGAAGTGGGTCGCGCTGGTTCCGCGCCTGGTGCCGGCGGGACTCCTGTCCGACGATCCGGCAGCGATCAAGCGGATCCAGAACCTCGCCCCTCGTGAGGGGGGAACGCGCGGGAAGCGCTGAGCGGTCCCCTCGCCTCGAGGAGGGGGATACTAAAGAAGGGGCGGGAATCGGCCGATTCCCGCCCCGCGTGCGGTGATTCCCGCGCTCCGAGCGAGCAAAAAAGAAGATGAAGAATCGTTCGTATCCGTCCGTGCGATCCCCCAGACACTGGCCGCGGCGCCGCCGCGGCATCGGAGGTTGAGTCATGTCGGAGCGTCAGGCTCCCCCGGCGCCCGCTACGGCGCCGACCCCTTATCCCTACGTCCCCGGACTGGACGGCGTCCCCGCCGCGAAATCGAGCATCTGCTGGATCGACGGCGATCAGGGCGTGCTCGAATACCGCGGCATTCCGATCGAGGTGCTGGCAGAGCGGAGCACGTTCGAGGAGACGTCCTATCTGCTCCTCTGGGACAAATTGCCGAATCGCACCGAGCTCGAGAAGTTCAGCCGCGACCTCTCGACGAACCGCGACGTTCGTTTCCGCCTGATCGACCTCCTCAAGTGCCTTCCCGACACGGGGCACCCGATGGAAGCGCTGCAGGCGTCGATCGCGGCGCTCGGCATGTTCTATCCCGACCGCGATCCGCTGAACGCCGAGGACCGCTACAACTCGGTGGTGCGAATCATCGCGAAAGCGCCGACGCTGGTGGCCGCCTTCCATCGCCTCAGCCACGGCAAGGACTACATCCCGCCGAAGCCGGAACTCTCGCACGCCGGGAACTTCCTCTACATGCTGACGGGCGAGGAGCCGGACGCCGAGATGATCCGCATCATGGACGTCTGCTTCATCCTGCACGCCGAGCACTCGATGAATGCGTCGACCTTCGGCGGACGGGTCACCGGTTCGACGCTGGCCGACCCCTACACGGTCGTCTCGTCCGCGATCGGCGCGCTCACGGGGCCGCTTCACGGCGGCGCCAACGAGCAGGTCATCCACATGCTGAAGAACATCGGCGACGTGGACAAGGTGCGCCCCTACGTCGAGGACCTGATCGCGCGGAAGCAGAAGATCATGGGGATCGGGCACCGGATCTACCGCGTGAAGGATCCGCGGGCGCTGGTGCTTCAAGAGCTCGCCAAGATCGCGATCGCCAAGCGGGGAGGCGATCCGCTCCTCGGCATCGCGCAGGAAGTCGAGACGATCGTCGCCGAGCACCTGTCGGCGAAGCGGATCGCTCCGAACGTCGACTTTTACTCGGGCGTGCTCTACCAGGCGATGGGCATTCCGACGGCGCTCTTCACGCCGATGTTCGCGATCGCGCGCGTCTCGGGGTGGCTGGCGCACTGGCTGGAACAGCTGAAGGACAATCGCATCTTCCGCCCCGACCAGATCTACACGGGCGGGCACGACGTTCCGTTCCTTCCGATGGAGGAGCGCGTCTAGCGCTCCATCCGCGTGTGCACGCTCATCGTGGGTCTCGATCTCCTGGGGCCCGGAACGCTCCTCGTCGGAGCGAATCGAGACGAATCGCCGGGCCGGCCCTCCGCGGGGCCGGCCCGGTTGCGCGATCGCCCCGCCGTCGTGGGGGGGCGCGATTTGTTGGCCGGGGGCACGTGGCTCGCGGTGCGGGAGGCTCGATTCGTCGCGGCGCTCCTGAATCGGCGCCCCGCGCCAGCAGCGGCGGTGACGGAGGCGGCGACGGCGGCGACGGCGGCGACGGCGGTGACGGCTGCGGTGACGGCTGCGGTGACAGTTCCCGTCGCCGCGATTACAACGCCGCTTCGCTCGCGCGGGCTCCTCTGCCTCGACACGGCCGCCTCAGGGCCCCGGTTCGGCGCCCCCGCCGCGATCGATCCGGCGACTGGCGATCCCTATCCGGCCAGGCTCGATGCTGCCTTGCGGGTCATCGGGCGCGATCGTTACGCCCCCTGTTCTCTGATCGGATTGGAAGCGGGCGGTAGTTCGTGGGTGATCACCCTCCACCCCGACGACGAGCCGCGCGCGTCGCTCCTCGATCCGGGCTGGCATGTGATCACCCACGAGGCGATGGACGATCCCGACGAGCCGCGCACGCGCGCGCTCCTGGCGCGGCTGAGCGGGGAGCGCCCGCGCGACGCGTCAGAGGGATTCGAGATTCTCGCGAGGCTCCTTCGCACCCACGACGATTCGGGCACCCCGCCTGTCTGCCTTCACCGAGAACGATTCCCCACCGTGTCGAGCACGCTCCTCTCCCTCGGAGCGCCCGGCGCCGCCCGCTACGCGCATGCCGATGGACCGCCCTGCGTCACTCCGTTCGAGGATCACTCGCCGCTGCTGTAGGCCACGCGCGTGGGCGCGTGCAGGCGAGGCGGGCGTAGCCGGTCAGAGACCGCGCCGGCGGTTCGGGCGGGGTTTCGCGGGCGAGTCCGCGCTCACCCGAACGAGCCCGGCCAGGTCCGGATCGATCGCGCAGCGCTTCCTGCCGATCCGCACGGTCAGCGGTCCGCCGAAGGGCGCGCGCTGGAGTAGGACGACGCGGGCGCCGGGGACCAGTCCCAGCGTGACGAGATAGTGGAGTTTCTCTGCCTGGCGGTCGCTCACGTGGGTCACCACGGCGGGCGTGGCGAGGGCCAGGGCGGGTAGCGGCTCGCCGCGGACCATTCCCATGGCACCGGCCTTCGTCGGAATCGGATCGCCGTGCGGATCGTGCGTGGGATCGCCCAGGGCGCGCGCCAGTAGCTCTTCCATATCGTCGCTCAGGACGTGCTCCAGCCGCTCCGCCTCCACGTCCACGCGGTCGAGTGGCACGCCGAGCCTGGTGTGGAGGTAGAGTTCCCAGAGGCGGTGATGCCGGACGATCTCCAGCGCGATCTTCCGCCCCTTCGCGCTCAGCCGCACCCCGTCGTACCGGGCGTAGTGGACGAGCCCCATCGTCTGGAGCTTCTGCACCATTCCGGTCACCGATGGGGCCGATACGCGCAGGTGCACGGCAATGTCGCCCACCGGCACGCGATCGCCCTTGCGACCGCGGTGGCTCAGCTTCCAGATCACCTTCAGGTAGTCTTCGACCGCGTGCGTGACGGTGGCCATGGCTCCGATCGGGCTACCGCGCGGGGACGACCCCGGCGCGAGCCCCTAGCGTAAGGCGTTCCTTGACATTTAGGCTACCCTAAAGGAAACTCATTGGCGTGACGATAAGTACCCTTGGAGCGACCCGATGACAAGACGAACCCTGATTCCAGCCCTCTTCCTCTCCGTCGTCGCCGCCGCCGCGGCGCCGGCGCTATTGGCGCGCCTGCACTCTCCGGGGACCGCCCCGACGCGAACGGTGGAGTTGAGCATGCGGGAATACACGTTCAACGGCACCAACCCGACCCTCCAGTTCCGCCCCGGAGAGCGCGTTCGCTTCGTCGTCACCAATGAAGAACGGTCGAACGTGCTCCACAATTTTCGCGTCGTCGGCATGGACGTGGACTGCGGTCCCCCCATGGCGCCCGGGGAACGCCGCGAGGTGACGGTCACGATGCCGAAGTCGGGGGAGTTCGCGTATACCTGCTGTACCCACCCCGGCATGGGGGGCAAAATGGTGGTCCCGAAGAAGTGAGGCCCCTTCCCCGGATCGCTCTGACGGCCCTCGGCAGGGCGCGGCGGGCGGCTGCGTTCGCCGCCTGCGTGGCGATTCTGGCGGCGCTCGCTGGCTGCGGCCCCGTCGGCGCTCCTTCCAAGGCGGCACTCGGCGCGGCCGACACGCTCGCCGCCGCCGCACGCGACCACGCCATCCGCACGCTCACCGAATTCGACACCGGCAAGGTCACCATCCTCCCCGGCGGCAGGACGCTCCGCGAGTACACCGTGTGGGCCGAGGAGAAGACGGTGGAGGTGGCGCCTGGTGTGCGCTTCCCCGCCTGGACCTACAACGGCGCCATTCCCGGTCCGACGCTCCGCTGCACGGAAGGGGACTCGGTGCGTGTCACGTTCACCAATCGCGGGACGATGCCCCATTCGATGCACTTCCACGGCGTCCATCGGGCGGACATGGACGGAGTCTTCGAGCAGGTAACGCCCGGCGGCGAGTTTGTCTACTCGTTCAACGCCGAGCCGTTCGGGCTCCACCTTTACCATTGTCACACGATGCCGGTGAAGATGCACATCGCGCGCGGCCTCTACGGTGTCTTCCTCATCGATCCCAAGACGCCGCGCCCGCCGGCGCGCGAAATGGTCCTGATGATGAACGGCTTCGACACCGATTTGGCCGGCGCGGAGAACGAGATCTACACCGTGAACGGGTACGCGAACGTCTATTTCCGCGACTACCCGATTCCGATAAAGGTGAACGAGCTGCAGCGCGTCTACCTCGTCAACATCACCGAGTTAGACCTGGTGAACTCGATGCACACGCACGCCACCTTCTTCCACGTCTATCCGACCGGCACCATGATGACGCCGAGCGCTTTCACCGACGTCGTGACCCTGGGCCAGGCGGAGCGCGCCATCTTGGAGTTCAAGTACAAGTACCCCGGGCGCTACCTCTTCCACGCGCACCAGAACGAATTCGCCGAACTGGGGTGGCTGGGCCAGTTCGAGGTGAAGCCGTGAGGAGGAACCGTTGAGCGGCTGGAAGCTGGCTGCCTTGGCGCTCCTCCCCATCGCCCTCGTGGCGGCGATGGTCGTCTGGTTCGCGAACGGCGGGAGCCGCCTCCTCGCGCTCACTCCCGCGCCGATCGAGGCGCTCGCGTTCGAGCGGGTCGAGTTCAAGCAGCAGGAGATCGTGCTCCACGTCCGCAACGAGGGTCCGGAATCGTTCCACGTCGGCCAGGTCTTCGTGAACGACGCCATCTGGGATTTCTCCATCGTGCCCGGCCGCACGCTCGGCCGCCTCAGCGGCGCCACGATCTCGATCCCCTACGACTGGATCGAAGGCGAGCCGTACACCGTGACGGTCCTGAGCGGAAACGGCATCCCCCACGCGAAAACGGTCGACATCGCCATGCGAACCCCCGCGCCCAGCGCGCGGCTCCTCCTCGTCTTCGCCCTGCTCGGGGTCTATGTCGGCGTGGTACCGGTCTTCCTCGGGCTCCTCTGGCTCCCGGCGCTCCGCGCCGCGCCGCGCGCCTGGCTCGATTTCTGGCTCGCGCTCACGATGGGGCTCCTTGTCTTTCTCGGTATCGACACGCTGAAGGAGGCGCTCGAGATCGCGGGGCGCGTTCCCTCGTTCGTGAACGGAGTGCTCCTCGTGGCGCTCGGCGCCGCGGCCGCGTTCCTCGGGATCACCGCCGCCGGCCGCGCCCTGACGCGTGGCGAGGGAAAGTCGAGCGGCATGAGTCTCGCCATCCTGATCGCCGCGGGCATCGGACTCCACAACCTCGGCGAGGGGCTGGCCATCGGCGCCGCCTACACGCTCGGCGAGGTCGCGCTCGGCTCCTTCCTCATCATCGGATTCACCCTCCACAACACCACGGAGGGGCTGGCTATTCTCTCGCCGCTGGTGGAGGGAAGCGCGTCGTGGCGGAATCTGGCGGTGCTCGGCCTGATCGGCGGGGCCCCCACCATCCTCGGCACCTGGGCCGGCGCCTTCACCTACTCCGATCCCCTCTCGCTTCTCTTCCTCGGAATCGGAGCGGGGGCGATCTTCCAGGTGGTGCGGATCCTGGCGCAGGCTCAGGCCAAGGGGGGCTCGGCGCTGGAGGCTCTGGGGCGCGGCCGCGCGGCCGCGGGGTTCGTGACCGGCTTCCTGCTGATGTACGCGACGAGCCTGCTCGTCGCCGGCTAGCGCTTCTTCGCGCCGGCGCCCGTGGCCGGCGCGGGGAGCGCGGGCGCGGAGTTCAAACTCCAATCGTACGGCAGGTAGTCGATGGCCGCCTCCTTCAACCGGAGCGCGCGAACTGTCTCCTCCGGCAGGTAGCGCGAGGCGAACGCCAGGACCGCGCCATTCTTCTCTCCGTAGAGCCAATCCAGCGCCTGATCGCGGTAGTGCCCCACAAAGTCCCCCCCATACCAGTCGAAGATCTTCGAGATACGGATTCGCCCCGCACTCGGGGTGAACCGATTTCGGGACGCGTCGTTCACGAACTCGCGGGCCGCGCGATCCAACTCCATCTCCAGGCGCTCCCCGGAGAACGCGGTTGAGGGAAGGGGCGGACAGGAGCGAGAGGCGCAGACGAGGGCCATATGCACGCGCGGCTCCGAGAACTCCAGGCGAATGACTCGGTGCTCCAGTTCGTCGAGCGTCCGGTTCGTCGCCGCGATCTTCCAGCTGTAACGGGACCAGGCGCCCGGAATCTCCTGGATGCTCTTCAGACGGCCGACTCGCTCCTGCCGGAATCGGAGGATGAGATCGATCGTGGCCAGGTTGTAGGCGTTCAGGTAGAAGGCGAGCTGGCGCGGCGCGGTGAGGGCGCGGAGCGTTTCCGGCGGCGCCTCGGCCGCGGCCCGGAGCGAGCAGTCCAGGAGGGCTCGATCGCGCTCGATGCCCACGTAGTCGACGAGCCCGTCGTGGACGTGCCGCGCGAAGAGCGAGTCGGCGCCGAGCCGCTCGTCGAAGGGGACCGGCGCGGCATGGAGCGGCGCGCCCAGGGGGATCCACGTGATTGCGAGCGCGGCGCTGAACCAAAGCGCCGCCCCGGCCCGTGCGACG
>JANOOP010000367.1:0-5829 GCA_031421415.1 Candidatus Eiseniibacteriota bacterium | reverse complement strand
ATCGTGATCGCCGCCGTCAAGGTCGTCTTCCCATGATCCACGTGGCCGATCGTCCCCACGTTCAGGTGCGGCTTCGTCCGCTCGTATTTCTGCTTCGCCATCGAAACGGTCCCTCCTAGGGATTCGTTGGTTGCTGCACCTTCTACATCTACATTTCAGCGGTGGACGCGCACCCGGCGCCGGGAACTACCGTGCGCTGCCTATCGCGTTGCGGACAATGGAGCCCACGAACGGAATCGAACCGTTGACCTTCTCCTTACCATGGAGATGCTCTACCGACTGAGCTACGTGGGCGGTGTTGCAGCGCGAGCGTGAATGGAACGTCGTGGACCGGTTCATCCCGACCTTCGCTCGGTCACGCGACGGCGCCTACGTGATGCTTCGACTCAAGGCAGAAAATCCCAACCAGCCTCTCTCTTCCGTCGAAAAAGGCTGTCTGGACTGCGAGCGGATGAATGTACGAGCCGCGAAACCCCCAGTCAACAGGAAATTTGCGGGTTCGTGCCAGTCTCCGATGGGACGCCCTGGCGCGGGCACGTCCGCCGATTCGGGGAAATCGACCCAACCGAGGGCCGACGATGGGCAGCCCGCCCCGGGCTGGACGTCGAAATCGGAATCGGGAAAGCGGGTGATAACTAGGTAAGTGTTTGTGAAATCGACTACTAATCGCTGTGGAAAGATGTGGATGGAGGAAACTGGAGCGGGAAACGGGATTCGAACCCGCGACCCTCAGCTTGGAAGGCTGACGCTCTAGCCACTGAGCTATTCCCGCTCGAATACGTTACTTACGAACTCTGGGCCGCCTCGCGGCGGAAAAGGCGTCCCGTCACGGGGAGTCGTGAGTCACATTATACTAGTAGGTGGTGGAGGGGGAAGGATTCGAACCTTCGAAGGCTAAGCCGGCAGATTTACAGTCTGCTCCCTTTGACCGCTCGGGAACCCCTCCGGCCATTGCGTTGGCGAGACGATGGTGGAGCTGGCGAAGGGACTCGAACCCCCAACCGCCTCATTACAAATGAGATGCTCTACCAATTGAGCTACGCCAGCGCCGTCTCGCCGTTCGTGATTCGTTCGGCGCGAAGACTGCGGAGTGTACGCACGACACGGTCTTTCGTCAACGATAGGCGCGCTCCCTGTGGCGCTCTCCAGATAGGCGCTCTCCCGAGAGCTACTGCTCCTCCCGCTCCGGCGGCTGGCCGGATTCGTCCGACGAGGAGACCCAGACCGGCAGCGCCTCCGCATTCAGCTTGTTGCGAAGCGTCCGCTCGTTGATGCCGAGCAGCTCCGCCGCCTTCGCCTTGTGGCCACCCGTCCTTTTCAGCGCGCGATGAATCGCGAGCCGCTCCAGCGTGCGAATGTCGAGGACGTCATCCGTGCCCGCTTCTTTCGTGGCGTCATCGCTCGCCGATCCGTGGCGCGACACGCTCCCGCCGGCCGATTGCTCCGCGCCGAAAGGAAGACGCCCGAACGACTCCGGCAGGAGCACCGGTCCCGAGCGAAGCAGCATGGCGCGCTCGATCGCGTTCGCCAGTTCGCGAGTGTTTCCAGGCCACTGCCGCCGGCGGAGGTACTCGTAGGTTTCAGGAGGGACCGCGGGTACCCGCAAGCCGAATTGGCTGGCATTCCACTCCACGAAAGTCTCGACGAGCTGTGGGATGTCGTCCAGGCGCTCGCGCAGCGGCGGGATGCGGATGGAGGCGACGGAAAGATGGTCGTGAAGCTCGCGCATGAATCGGCCGGCCGCCACCTCCGACGCCAGATCCCGATTGGTCGTCGCGATCACGCGGGCGTCGATCGGGCTCTGGTGCGTTCCGCCCAAGCGCTGGACCCTCCGTTCCTGGAGCGCGCGCAGGAGCTTCCCCTGGACGTGGAGGCGAAGCTCCGACACCTCATCGAGTAGCAGGGTGCCGCGCGACGCGCGCTCGAGCGCGCCGATCTGGAGCGAACCCGCCCCCGAGCCGGCCTTCGGTTCGTGTCCGAACATCGCGCTCTCCATCGCGGCTTCCGGCGTGGCCGCACAGCTGAACGTCAGGAACGGTTGATCGTACCGCGGGCTCCTCGCGTGGATCTCGCGGGCGAAGAGCGCCTTTCTCGTACCCGGCTCGCCGTGGAGGAGGACCGGGGCGCTGGTTGGCGCCACGACGTCCAATGCCTCCAGCAAGTCGCGGAGCGCTTCGCTCGCGCCGACGATGGCGCGCGGGCCTCGCAGGATGGAGATCTCGCGGCGCGATTCCTCGTTCTCGCGGCGCAAACGATCGACGAGGAGCGCGTTCTTCACGGAGAGATGGAGCGACTCGACCCGGAGCGGCTTGCTCAGGAAGTCGACGGCTCCGTGCCGCGCGGCGGCCTGCGCGTGCTCGGCCGTCGAGTAGCCGGACATGACGATGGTGGGGACACGAAGGCCTTCGTCGCGGACGAAGTAGAGGAGTTCCAAGCCGTCGCGATCCGGCATGACGCAGTCCGCGAGGAGAAGATCGATGCGGAGGCGTGTGAGGATCTCGATCGCCTCGTTCACGCTGCCGGCAAGGACGGGTTCGTGGCCCATTTCGCGGAGAAGTCGATCGATCAGCGCGCAGACTGCGGGATCATCGTCCACGCAGAGAATGGTGGCCATGTTTGGATATCCTCCCTGCCCCCCGGTAGTGGATCTTTAGCCGGTTTGCCGTCCCCATGAATTAGGACAAAGCGATATCGGCCCCGGTGATGAACCGAGCAGAAAGCCCCGCTCGTAGGATGGCCCTTCCGGAGCACGGTGACTATGTGAAAATGTCATGTGAATCAATTTTTTCGAGTATGAGCGGCGCGGGGTGTACCGGGGATGGATCGTGGCGGGGTCTAGGCCGGAATTTTTTTCCGGTTCGGCTTGCGTGGCTCGGCCCGGAGTGGCGAAAGGATGGGCGCGACCAGGATCTCCGCGTCCTTCTCCATTGTCCCCTCGCTCTCCAGGGCTCGGGCCAGCGTGAAATGGAACCGGCTCCCCTGGTCCAGCCTGCTCTCGGCCCAGAGCCGGCCACGGTGCGCCTCGATGATTCCCTTGCAGATGGCGAGGCCGAGGCCCGTGCCGCCGCGCTCGCGTGTGGCAGCCTCTTCCACTTGGTAAAACTTTCCGAAGATCCGCTGCAGGTCCTCCGGCGCGATCCCCTTGCCCAGATCGCTGACGATGACCTCGATCTCCTGCTCGCGCTCCACCAGCTCGATCGTCACGCGGCCGCCGGGATTCGAGAACTTGATCGCGTTCGACATGAGGTTTTCCAGCACCTGCTGGATGCGCCCCGCGTCGGCCAAGGCCATGAGGGGCCGCGAGGGGAGACGCGCGTCGATCTCGATTCCCTGGCCGCCCGGGAGCTGCGGCACCCAGAAGAGGCACTTCTCGACGAGTTCGTTGATCGACGTCGGCATCAACGAGACCTTCAGCACCCCCGCTTCGATCCTCGAGATGTCGAGAATGTCCTTCACCAGCCGGATGAGTCGCTCCACCGACTCCTGGCAGAACGCGATCAGCTGCCGCTGATCCTCGGTGTACTTGAACTGCTTGCCGCCGACCAGGAGGTCGAGGCTGCTCTTCATGACCGTGAGAGGCGTGCGAACCTCGTGCGAGGCGATGGAGAGGAACTCGCTCTTCGAGCGGTCGAGTTCGCGCACCTGCTCGAAGAGGCGCGCGTTCGCGACCGCCGCCGAGACCTGTGCCGCAAAGAGACGGCCCAGCGAGACGGCGTCGGGGTGGAAGTTTTCGCGTTCCCCCAGGGCGAGGAGGATGCCGATCGTCTGATCGTTCACGCGAAGTGGAGCCGCGATGGCGTAGCTCGCCGGATGCGCCAGGAGGAATCCGAGACCGGCCGTCTCGAACTCGACACGCGTCAGGAGCCGGGTCTCCGCTCCCAGCACCAGTTCGAGCCCCTCGGGGGAGACATCCCACGCCGCGTCGTCCGCCGCGTCGGACCCGACGCGCGACCAGAGGCGGATCCGCCCCTCGCGACGCGCCGACGCGCCGGCGATCGCCTCGACGCCGCCGCAGAGTTCGGCCATGCCGCGGGCCGCGACTTCCAGCGTCTGCGGCAATTCCAGCATCGTTGCCGCCTCGGAGCCGATGCGATGAAGATCCCGAAGCCGGGCCTGCTGCGTCACGTCGCGCTGACGCGACGCCTCGAGCCCGGCCGCCATCTCGTTGATGGCGTCGCCCAGCACGCCGATCTCGTTTCGCGCCTTCGTCTCCACGCGCGCGCCGAGTTCTCCCTTGGAAATCGCCTCGACGCCGCGCAGAAGTTCCTGGAGTGGACGCGTCACCCAGCGGGAGATCGCGTTGCTAGCCACGATGCTGGCAAAGAGCCCGAGGAGGAAGATCGCGATCGCGACGTACCCGAGAAGCCTCGCCTCGGCCACGAGCCCCGCCGCGCTCATCTCCACGACGGCCAGCCCGATCGACTCGCCGTTCTTGCCGCGGATCGGCGAGATGGCGACGACGCGCGCGCGGTCCGCGTGGTCGAGTTCGAGAATCTCGCAGGCGGGCGATTCCATCGCCTCGTGAAGGAGCGACTCCGGAACGTTCTCCGGCGGAGGCGACCCGATGGGGAGGCGGCCGCCCTGGAGCGCCGCTTCGTTCACGATCGGCGCCGTGCCGCCCATGTCCACGACGACGCCCCACTCCCCCAGACTGCCCGTGGGGGTGAGCGTGAAGAGGTGGTAGATCGCGGGATTCGCCCGGCGAAGCGCGCTCAGGTCTTCGACGATGGCGCGGAAGCCGGCCGAGTTCATGTCGGAGGCACGGCGGATGGAGCGGTGTTGATCCACCGTCACGAGAGCCGCGGCGGTTTCGGCGGCGGTGATGGCGGTGCCGGTCAGTTGGCGGCGGAGGGAGGACTGGCCGTTCTGGTAAAGGAGCAGCGTGGCCAGCGCGAGGAAGGTCGTCCCCATCGCGAGGAAGAGCACCTGCAGTTCTACCTGGAGCGTCCTCGGTTTTCCGAAGAGCCGCATGGGGGCGCGTCGCCTCGCGTGAGAAATTGTGAAATCAGCGTTTACGCCGTGCTTGCGTCCCCCCCTTCGCGTCCTCGAGGAGATAGCCCAGCGCCAGGATCTCGTCTCTCAATTGATCGGCGCGTTTCCAGTCCTTCTGCACCCTGGCCTCATCGCGTTGCTGCACAAGTGCTTGCACCGTTTCAGGGGCCGCCTCCTCGGGCGCCTCGGAGGTTGCGAACAGGCCGACGATGGAGCCGAGCCGCAGGAGCGTCTTCCCCGCCTCGGCCACCGCCGCGCGATCGTCGACCGTGGCGTCGGGGGCGTCGGCGAGGCGGTTGATCTCCTTGGCCAGCTCGAAGAGATGCCCCTGCGCGCGGGCCGCGTTGAAATCATCGTCCATCGCCTCTTCGAACTTCACGGCGAGCGCGGCTGCCTCGGCGTGGAGCGAGGAACGCGTCGCGTCGCCCCCGGCGGCCGCGGAATCGTCATCGAAGCGCGCGGACTTCGACATGGCGTCTCGGAGCCGCGCGTAGGCGGTGCCCGCCTCGCGGAGCCGCTCCTCGTTCCACTCGATCGGGCTCCGGTAGTGCGTCGAGAGGAGGTAGAACCGGACCGTCTCCGCATCGACGACGTCGAGGATCGCCGTCTTGACCCGGGCATAGGTGCCGCAGCGGCAGATATTGGTGATGTTTTGTTCGATGTCCGCGTCGGTCGGGTTGGGTGTGGTTTTCAGCAGCGCAGCGGCGGCCATGATCATGCCGCTCTGGCAAAACCCGCATTGCGGCACGTCCAGCGCGACCCAGGCTTTTTGCACTGGATGCGTGCCGTTGGGCGACAGGCCCTCGATGGTGATGATCTGGTCGGTAGATCCCACCG
>JANOOP010000366.1:0-6739 GCA_031421415.1 Candidatus Eiseniibacteriota bacterium | reverse complement strand
TACTGCGGCGTCCGCCGCAAAGTGCCGCAAGCCTGCGGCGAGTGTCACGCTGCCGATCTCTGGTTCGGGGGCCTCGGCATTCAGAAAGTGGAGCGCGAGATGGAGCGGCTCTTTCCGAAGGCGCGGCTGGCGCGGCTCGATCTCGATTCCGTGCGGCGCCGTGGCTCGGCCGCCTCGATCCTTCGCGCGTTTCGCCAGCGCGAGACCGATCTCCTGCTCGGCACCCAGATGGTGACGAAGGGGTTCGATTTCCCCGGCGTGACCCTGGTCGGCATCATTGTGGCCGATCTCTCGCTCTACCTCCCCGATTTCCGGGCGGCGGAGCGGACGTTTCAGATCCTCACGCAGGTGGCCGGTCGCGCCGGACGGGGCGAGACGCCCGGAGAGGTGATCATGCAGTCGTACGATCCCGACCATCCCGCGCTTCTGGCCGCGGCGGCGCAAGACTACGCCTCCTTCTTCGCCAAGGAAGCGGAGGAGCGAAAGGAGCTTCACTACCCGCCCTACGGTCGCCTGGTCGAGATCGAACTCCGCGGGAAGAAGTCGGAGCGGGTTCAGGCGCTCGGGGACGCCATCCGGCGAATCGTCCAACGTGCCGTCGCCGGCCGTGCCATCGAGATCCTCGGCCCCACGCCGAAGCCGCTGGCGAGGCTCAAGGGGGAGGAGCGCTGGCACCTCCTCCTTAGAAGCGGCTCCCGGACCGCACTCCGCCAGACCCTGGCCGTCGCCCTCCCGAGGCTCCGCGACCTCCGCCACCCCGGCGCCCGCTGGGCGGTAGACGTGGACCCCTACCAACTCCTATAACCCATTAAAAACAGGTCGATTACAACCAAAGTAGCCCCACTCCGCGGGGGGCGAATGCCCTTGACAGGGGGCCGCCCGGGGGATTGAATCGCATTGATCTGGAACGGAGAGCCCCGATTCCGGGTATTCCTTTGCATGGAGGATCGAATGCTACGGATTCGTCAGCGCGCCGCGTGTGTCGGCACCGCCGTCGCGGCTGTTGTGGTGATGGTCAGCCTGGTCGCCCCGACGGCGATGGCCGGCCTCTGCTTCACGAGCGGCAAGGTCTACGTGCAGCAGAAGGTCTACGACAAGGCCGCGCGCTTCCTCGAGTGCGCCCGCCGGGAAGAGCCGGAGAATCTTCAACTCTACGCGCTCCTCGCCTTCTCCCGCAATCAGCTCCGCCAGTACCGTTCGGCGGGCGCCGCGTACGAAATCGGCATTCAGATGTCGACCGCGAAGAAAGATGAGAAGAGGGTCAAGGAGCTGAAGCTGAATCGCGACGCGTCGCTGGCCGGTCTCTACAACAAGGGAATCGCCGCGATGTGCCGCGCCGGCACGGTCGTCTCGGCCACCGAGCGGACGACGGACGATGGCACGGTGCAGGCTACGATAGAGAAGGGGAAGGGTTCGCCGGGGGACTTTGCCCGCTGGACCGAGGGCGGCGCCGCCCACGAGGTCTGGTACTACCCGAAGGACGGCATGGCCTACTACTTCGCGCCGACCGGCGAGGAGCCGATGGCGATGCCGTTGAAGCCGTTCGCGCTCGGCGGCGACCTGCAGGCCGCCGCCGTCGATTCAACCGTCTACGGCGAATACGAAGGCGGGTCGAAGATGCTCGACGCCCTCTATAATTTCGAGCTGGCGGCGCTCATCGATCCGACCTCGGCCGACGTTTTCAAGAACCTCTCCTACCTCTATGAACTCGTCGGCCGCGTGGACGACGCCATCGCGGCGGCGAGGGTCGGACTCACGATCAAGCCGGGCGACGAGATGTTGACCCGGAACATGAAGGTGGCGGCCATGGGGCGCGGCAATCGCCTCTATAACGCCGGCAAGTTCAAGGACGCGACGGCCGCCTACTGGACCGCCATCCAGGCCGATCCGGCGAATCAGTTCGTCTATCTTTCGCGCATCTCGGAGGCGTGGTTGCAGCATGCGGATCCGCTCCCGAAGGGGCCGGAGCGGACGGCCGCCTACGACAGCGCCGCGGCGAACTTCAATTACCTCTACACGTCGGTGCCACCCGACTCCCAGGCGATCCGTGAAAACGCGATCTTCAACGTGGCGGTCATCGCGTCGCGTCAGGAAAACATGAAGGCGGCGGCGGCCGCGCTCGACGAAGGGCTGAAGTCGTTCCCGTCGAACCTCGATCTGCTCGATCTGGCAGGGCAGGTGCGATACCAGGCCGGGGACTACAACGGCTCGGTCGCGGCGCTCCGGAAGGCGGTCGAGCTGGACGCCCGGAAGCCTATCTATCATCAGTTTCTCTTCCTCTCGTACCTGAAGCTCCAGAAACGGGACGAGTCGGCGGCCGAATACGCCATGTACCGCGCCCTCGGCGAGGGGAAACAGCGGAAGGGTTCCCCGCTCAAGGTCTGGGTCGACACTGCCGATAACCGTTTGGGACCCGGAAACCAGCTGAAGCCGACGTTCACGGCCGAGGGATATCCCGACGAGCTCTATACCTACCCCGAAGACGGGAAGAACTTCGAGAGTTGGTTCTACTGGAAGAAGGGGAAGTCGGTGACCTTCATGGACGGCCAGGTCTTTTCCAAGGGAACCTTCCCGCCACAGAAGGCGGATTAGGAAAAGCGCCCCGTGGGCCGCGGCTCGGGGCCGCGGTCCATGGGGCTTGACAGCCCGGCCCAAGTCAGATACATTTTCAGCGTTGAACCAGCCCTAGAGGCTCGCCGGTGAGGGACCCAACGGTAGCCCATCGCGAACGCCCCCATCCGGGCCGCGAACCCCGAGCCAGAACTCACCGGAATCAACGAACCCTTCGAAACGACATTCATCCCCCTCAGAGGACCCACCGTTCGGCCCAAGATCATGTCCCGCCCAACCACCCCCATCCGTCGCCGTGGGCTCGAAGCCCCCGAGGAAACCACCATCGAGGAGTCTCACACCGAAATGGAATTACAGGAAACGGAAGCCCTTCCAGCGCCAGCGGTTAGCACCCCGCCGGGATCGGTCAAGGGTCTCGACATCATCCAGTTGAAGCTCCGCACCATCGCCGAATTGATGGAGCTGGCACACTCGCTCGGCATCCAAGGCACGAGCGGGCTACGGAAGCAGGAGCTGATCTTCAAGATCCTCGAGGGGCAGACCGAGAAGAACGGTCTGATCTTCGCGGAAGGGGTCCTGGAAATCCTCTCCGAGGGGTACGGATTCCTCCGCTCCCCGGACTACAATTATCTTCCGGGCCCGGACGACATCTACGTCTCGCCGTCGCAGATCAAGCGGTTCGATCTTCGGACGGGCGACACCGTGTCGGGGCAGGTGCGGCCTCCGAAGGACGGCGAGCGCTACTTCGCGCTCCTGCGCGTCGAGGCGGTCAACTTCGAGTCGCCCGAGGCCGCGAAGGACAAGATCCTCTTCGACAACCTCACGCCGCTCTACCCGCAAGAGAAGCTGCGGATGGAGCACAACGCGGAGGACATGTCGACGCGGATCATGGATCTCCTGACGCCGATCGGCAAAGGCCAGCGAGGCCTCATCGTCTCGCCGCCCCGCGCCGGAAAGACGGTTCTCTTGCAGAAGATCGCGAACGCGATCACGGAGAACCATCCGGAAGTCATGCTGATCGTGCTGCTGATCGACAAGCGGCCCGAGGAAGTCACGGACATGGAGCGCTCGGTGAAGGGCGAGGTCGTCTCCTCGACCTTCGACGAGCCGGCGGAGCGACACGTGCAGGTGGCCGACATGGTCCTCGAGAAGGCGAAGCGCCTCGTGGAGCACAACCGCGACGTCGTCATCCTTCTCGACTCGATCACGCGTCTCGCGCGTGCCCACAACACGGTTGTCCCGCACTCGGGAAAGATTCTCTCCGGCGGCGTGGACGCCAACGCGCTCCAGAAGCCGAAGCGCTTCTTCGGCGCGGCGCGCAACATCGAGAACGGCGGAAGCCTCACGATCATGGCCACGGCCCTGATCGAGACCGGAAGCCGCATGGACGACGTCATCTTCGAGGAGTTCAAGGGCACCGGTAACATGGAGGTCATCCTGGACCGCAAGCTCGCGGACAAGCGCATCTTCCCGGCCATCGACATCAACCGCTCGGGTACGCGCAAGGAAGAGCTCCTCATGACCAGCGAGGAGTTGAACAAGGTCTGGATTCTGCGCAAGTTCCTGAACGAGTTGAATCCCATGGAGGCGATTGAGTTCTTGATCGGCAAGATGAGCCAGACCAAGACGAACAAGAAGTTCCTCGCCATGATGAACACGTAATTCACGAACACCAATCCGGAGCCAGCGATGAAAAAGAATACCCATCCCGCTTACTTCAACACCAAGATCGCCTGCGCCTGCGGCAACATCATCGAGACGCGGGCCACCGTGAAGGAAGGGCTGCACGTGGAAATCTGCTCCAGCTGCCATCCGTTCTTCACGGGCAAGCAAAAACTTGTCGACACGGCGGGCCGCATCGAGCGCTTCCGTAGGAAGTACGGCATGAAGGAGACGACTCCGACGACGGCGTAAGCCGCCCGACGGATCTTCTCCGGACTCCTCTCGACCGATGCCAGACCGCTACGCGCCCATTGGGGGGCAGGCCGTCATCGAAGGTGTGATGATGCGCTCGCCTCACAAGGTGGCCACGGCCGTCCGCCTCGCGGACGGAACCATCCAGGTAGAGACGCGCGAGTACACCTCGCTCTCGCGCCGCTACCCGGTCCTCGGGATTCCCATTCTCCGCGGCGCCATCGTTCTCGTCGAATCGCTCCGCATCGGCGTCGCGGCGCTCTCCTATTCAGCCGACGCGGCGGTGCGCTCCGAGAGCGACAAGCCGGAGAAGGAGCGTCGCTACGGCACGCTCGGACTGGGGATGGGAATCACCGTCCTCATCTCCTTCGTTCTCGGCTTCGGGATCTTCTTCTGGCTCCCGCTCAAGCTGACCGATCTGACCGGCGTGAAGGATCCGTTCCTCTACAACCTGATCGACGGCGCCATCCGCCTCGTCTTCTTCCTGATCTACATCTTCGGCATCGGACTCTGGGGCGAGATGCGGCGCGTCTTCCAGTACCACGGCGCCGAGCACAAGACGATCCACAACCTCGAATCGGGGTTGGATCTGACGCCCGAGAACGCCGACGTGCAGAGCCGCTACCATCCGCGCTGCGGGACGTCGTTCCTCTTCCTGGTCGTCATCGTCAGCTTCGTCGTCTTCGCCTTCTTCGGCCGCCCCGACACGCTCGTCGACCGCGCGATTCGTTTCGCGCTGATTCCCGTCATCGCCGGAATCTCCTTCGAGATCATCCGCTTCGCCGGCGCTCACTACGACAAGTCCTGGGTCCGCTGGATCAGCGAGCCGGGCCTCCGGCTGCAGCGCCTCACGACGCGCGAACCGTCCCGCGACATGCTCGAAGTCGCGATCGCGGCGCTTCGCGCGGTCCTCTAACTCCCGCCTCCCGTGCGCGACGCGCTCGAGAAGGCGAAGACCCGCTTCGCCGAACTGACCCGCCAGCTGGAGGATCCGAACCTCCACTCCAATCCGGCCGAACTGCGCCGCGTCTCCAAGGAGCGGAGCGACCTCGAGGATCTGGTCGCCGCGACACGCCGCTACGACTCCGTGCTCCGCGGCATCGAGAACGACAGCGCGCTCCTCAAGTCGGAGAAGGACCCCGAACTCCTGGCGATGGCGAAGAGCGAGCTGGAGGGACTGGAGGCCGAGCGCGCGAAGCTGGAGATCGAGCTGCCGCGGCTTCTCCTCCCGGCCGATCCGCTCGATCAGCGAAACGTCATCCTGGAAATTCGGGCCGGCGTCGGCGGCGACGAGGCCGGGCTCTTCACCGGGGAAATACAGCGGATGTACACGAGGTACGCCGAACGACACCGCTGGCGCGTGGAGCTGATGGAGATCAGCGCCGCGAGCGGCGTCGGCGGCGTGAAGGAAGCGGTCCTCATGATCCACGGCGAAGGCGCCTACAGCCGCTTCAAGTACGAGAGCGGCGTGCACCGCGTGCAGCGCGTCCCGGACACCGAGGCGAGCGGGCGAATTCACACCTCGGCGGTCACCGTCGCCGTGCTACCCGAGGCCGAAGAGGTCGACGTGGAGATCAAACCCGGGGATCTCCTGATCGACGTGTTCCGCGCCGGCGGTCCGGGCGGCCAGAGCGTCAACACAGCCGACTCCGCCGTGCGAATCCGCCACCTGCCGACCGGCCTCGTCGTCCAGTGCCAGGACGAGCGCTCGCAGTTGAAGAACAAAAACAAGGCGATGAAGGTGCTCCGCGCGCGACTCCTCGACCTGGAGCGCCAGGAGCAGGAGCGGAAGCTGGCCGCCTTTCGGAAGTCGCAGGTCTCGACCGGCGACCGGAGCGCCAAGATCCGCACGTATAATTTTCCCCAGAGCCGCGTCACCGATCACCGGATCGGGCTCACGCTCTACCGGCTTCAGGCCGTGATGGAGGGCGATCTGGACGAGTTGGTGGACGCGCTCTTCAACGCGGAGCAGGCGGAGCGATTGGCCGCGAACGGGGTCGCGGGAGCGACGACGTGACCGCGCTGACAGAAGGGACGCGGGCGGCGGCGCTGGCCGCGCTCCGCGAGCGCCTGGAGCGGGCCGGAATCGAGACGGCCGCCTCCGAGGCAGAGATACTTCTTCTCCACGCGCTCGAACTTTCCCGCGCCGCCTTCTGGTGCGATCCGGGTGCGACTCTCTCAGCCGGAGAGACGGCGGCTCTCGAATCGCTTACGGCCCGCCGCGAGCGCCGCGTCCCGCTCCAGCAACTGATCG
>JANOOP010000365.1:0-3752 GCA_031421415.1 Candidatus Eiseniibacteriota bacterium | reverse complement strand
CTTGAAGCCGGTCGCGATCCCGGACACGACGCTCTTCGGCGGGCATCGCTACCTCTTCGTCTCCGCCCGGAGCGGCTACACCAACATCTACAGTGCCTCCTTCAAGGGGCGCGAGCGCGATGTGAAGTCGATCGTACGAGGGCAGCGGAATGCTCAGTACGAGTCGTTCCACCCCTTCCAGAGCCGCATCAGCGTTTCCCGGCCGGGGCAGCTGGCGTTCGTCTCCAAGTGGGCCGGCCGCGACGCCCTCTTCCTGATGGACCTCGCCACGAAGAAGATCACGTTGCGGCGGCACATCGACGGTCTCATCGCGCTCGCGTCGCCGGCGTGGTCTCCCGACGGGTCGAAGATCGCCTTCGCCGGGCAATCGAACGACGGTAAGTCCGACCTCTTTGTCCTCGACGTCGCGAGCGGCGACCTGGCGCGGGTGACGAACGACCGCTATACCGATGCCGACCCGTCGTGGTCTCCCGACGGGACGAGTCTCGTATTCGCCTCCGACCGCACGCGCTACGGAGCCGAGGGACGGCACAACCTCTTCCTCGTGGATCTCGCCACGCTCGACGTCCGCTATCTCACCTACGGCAACTGGACCGACCAGACGCCGTCGTGGTCGCCCGACGGCAGGGAGATCGCCTTCGCGTCGGATCGGGACGGCGCCTTCGCGCTCTACACGGTCGGCACCGATGGAAGCGGGAGCCGAGTCAGCCGCACGCTCGGCACGTCGCTCGATCCGGCGTGGACTCCCGACGGGAAGAGCCTCCTGTTCACCGGCTACCGGAAGGGCGGCTTCGGCATCTACCAGATCCCCGTCACCGAGAGCCGGAGCGATTCGTTCGCACTGGCGCTGGACGACACCGCGGCGCCGCCGCAATGGACGTGGGAAACGACACTCGCCCGCTCCACGCAGTCCCCGGAACCCTACGAGCCGCGCTACGGGCTCGATCTCGTCTCCGGCGGGCTCTCCTACAACCCGAACGAGAATGTCGGACAGGGCGTGCAGGGCGCGGTGAGCGACCTCCTGGGGAACCGCCTCTTCGTCTTCCAGGTCGGGAACACCGCCGAGAAGACGAGCGACATCCTCACCCGGATGAACGCGGGGGCGTGGTACGTGAACCGTCAGCATCGCTGGAATTACGGCGTCGGCGCCTTCCACCTGGCGGGGGACTACCGGGACGCCATCGGCCTCGATTACTTCGAGCGGAGGGCCGGCGGATCGATCGTCGCCTCCTATCCGTTCTCGCGCTTCGATCGGATCGAGGGAACCGCGCAGGCGTTCTACGATTTGAAGGACCGCGGCGACGGCTCGCCGCGCGAGGGCTTTCTGACGACGCATGCGATCTCGCTGGTCCGCGACAACGCGCTCTGGTTCGGGACGGGGCCTCGCGACGGAGGCCGGTACAACCTGACCGGTTCGGTGACCACGAACTGGAACACGGGCCAGGCGGAGAACGTGACGCTGAGCGCCGACCTTCGCCGCTACATGCGCGTCTCGCAGTGGACGACGCTCGCGATGCGGTTGCAGGGTCGCATGTCGAACGGCGCCGATCCCGAGCGCTTCGTGATGGGCGGCACGCATTCGCTCCGCGGCTACGACCGTCGAAGCCTCTTCGGCACGCGCCTCTTTCTGGCGAACGTGGAGTACCGGTTCCCCCTCCTCCGCCGCGTCGTTCTCGGCCTTCCCTTCGAGGGCATGGAGCTTCCGGCCATCGACGGCGCGGTCTTCGCGGACGCGGGAAACGCCTGGGAGAAGTTCGAGCCCTTCCCGGATCCGAAGGGGAGCCTCGGCTTCAGCCTCCGGACGAACCTCGCGGGATACCTCGTGCTCCGCTACGACGTGGCGCGCCGCACCGATTTCAAGGATATCGAGCCGGGCTGGCATCGGGAGTTCTATCTCGGATTTGACTTCTAGACGCCGGAGGTTCCATACCCACGGATGGGTGGCCGTCGTGGCCTGTCTCACGCTGGCCGCGGGAACACCCGACGTGCTCTTCGCGTCGCCTCCCGGCGCGCCCGACTCGACGAGGGCGCCCGATTCGACGCGCTCGCCCGATTCGACGCGCGCGCCCGATACGATGAGGGCGCCCGCCTACGTCGCCGTGGAGACCCGTCCCTCCGGGCTCCGCGTCACGATCGGCGCGTTCGAGGTGGGGTGGTCGCCGCTCGCCCCCACGAGAATCGTTTCCGGCCGCGTCACCGTGCGCGCGCATCCCGGCGATTCGCGCCGATTCGTTCCGGCGATCGACGGCGTGACGCTCGACGCGGCGCCGGGGGAGACCCTTCGCGTCTTCCTCGACCTGCGACCCCATCCGCTCCTCCAGAGCAGGCCGGCGGCGCGGGTCTCGCTTCTCGCCCTCCGCGAGATGGAGCCCGACTCGGTCGTGGGAGCGACTCCGCTGCGCCTTGCCCCCGCGCTCCTGGAATCGCGCCGCGTCCGTTTCGAGGCGGCGGGTTTCGCCGATAGCGTGGTGCCCGGGGCGTGGCTCCTCGAGTCGGCGGGAGGCGGCACGGGGCGCGTGAGCCTGACGCTCCGCTCGCTGAACCTGTCGCCGCCGCCGCCGCCTCGACCCTCGCTCTTCGCGCGGCGATGGTTCCAGTGGAGCCTGGTCGGCGCGGGCGCGATTCTGACCGGCGGCGCGGCGATTCTCCGCCACGAGGGGGATCGCGCCTACGACCGCTACCTCGCCGCGACCGACCCCCGCGTGATCGAGCGCGAGTACGACCGCACGATCCGCTACGACCGGTGGTCGGCCGCATCTCTGGGCACGGGGCAGGTCATGTTCACGGCGGGGCTCTTCCTCCTCGTGACGGGGCTGGGGCGATGAACCAATCCCGCCGCCTCGCCGCTCCGCTGGCCGCCGCGGCGGCGCTCCTGATCCTCGGCGCCGGGTGCACGACGCGCGATCGCCTCAATCCGCTCGATCCGGCAAACTCCCGGACGGGCGGCGCCATTCCCGGTTTCGCGGCGATCGCCGCCAACGGTCTCGTGGAACTCCGCTGGACGGCACTCTCCCAGCGGGGCATCGCCGAGTACGTCGTCCACCGCTGGAGGCCGGGTGGTTCGCCCGCTCCGCTGCCGGGCGCCGTCTTCGGTCCCGCCTCCAGCGGCACGATCGACTTCGACGTCGACAACGACTCGACCTACCTCTACCGGCTGGTCGCCCGCTTCACGTACGGGGATAGCGCGATGAGTCTTCCCGACAGCGCCACGCCGGGCGCGCGCGTCGTCTCGATCCTGGGAGCCGACCCGTCGAGCGTCCTCGCGCTCTCGCCCGACGGCCGAGACGTGATCGCGGCGACCCCCGCCGCCAATGCGTACGAGGACTTCGATCTCGATCGCGCTCGTGGCGTCCTCTGGCTAAGCGATCCGGCATCGGGCGTGATCCTTCGCCGGGGAGTGAGGGGGGAAGTGGCGGGGGTGACGCTTCAGGTCCCGGGTGTCACCGACGTCTCGGTCTCGAATCTTCGCGGCGTCGGGTGGGTCGCCTCTCCCGATCGGCAGCGGGTCCAGGCGTTCGGCCCCGATCTCTACGATCCTTCGCCCCGCTTCATCCTGTCGGCTGTGGGGCATGCGCGCGTCGTGGAGGCAGGGACGCTCGATCCGACGGTCTGGATCGGTAACGACGAGGGGACCGTCTTCCGGGTGAGCCCGACCGATGGGAGCCGTCTCGAACAATGGAACGTCGGGGCACCGGTTCGAGCGATCGCGCTCGACCAGGCCGCCCGGTCGGCCTGGATCGTGACGATCCGGG
>JANOOP010000364.1:0-2867 GCA_031421415.1 Candidatus Eiseniibacteriota bacterium | reverse complement strand
CTCGGTCGAGCTGCTCTACGAGCAGCAGCGGGAGCAGCTCGCGCTGGAGCTTCTCTCGGCCAGCGCGGAGTCGAAGGTCCCGGTGACGTTGAGCGACATCCACCGCCCGGGCATGGTGCTCATGGGGTTCACCGAGAATTTTCTCGCCGACCGCATCCAGATCTTCGGCCGAACCGAGCTGGCCTACCTGGCAACGCTGAGCGAAGCGGAGCGCCAGGCGGCGCTCGACCGGTTCTTTCGGTTCCAGATGCCGTGCCTCATCGTGGCGAAGGGCCTGGAACTCCCGGCCGGATTCCTCGATCGCGCGAACGGGCACGACATCCCGGTGTTCCGGACGCCGCAGGACACGACCCCCTTCATCCATCATCTGACGGCCTACCTCGATTACGTCTTCGCCCCCTCGGTGACGGCGCACGCGTCGCTGGTGGACGTCTACGGCGTCGGACTCCTCTTCACCGGGCGGAGCGGAATCGGAAAGAGCGAGACGGCGCTCGACCTGGTGGAGCGCGGACATCGTCTCGTCGCCGACGACGTGGTGCGGATCACGCGCCGTCATGGGGACATTCTCATCGGTGCGTGCAACGAGGTCCTGAAACACACGATGGAGATCCGCGGCCTCGGCATCATCGACGTGCAGTCGATCTTCGGCATTCGCTCCATTCGCGGGCAGAAGCGCGTGGAGGTGGAGGTCCACCTGACGGAGTGGAGCGAGGCGCGCGATTACGAGCGCGTGGGTCTCGACGACGCCACGGTGAAGCACCTGGAGGTCGCGATTCCGCTGGTGACCATCCCCATTGTCCCCGGCAAGAACATCACGGTCATCGCCGAAGTCGTGGCGCTGAACCACCTCGTGAAGGTCTACGGCTACCATCCGGCCCGCGCGCTGAACGAGCGGCTGATGGAGACCATGCGGATGAAGCTCCTCTCGAACCCGCTCATGCGGGACGACACGGAGTAGCCGGCGTGGACACCCTCCGTCCGGCGGCCGTGCTGGTCACGCACGGCGTTCTCGGCGCGGAGCTGGTGCGCACGGTCGAGCGGATCCTCGGGCCGCAGTCCGACGTCCTCGTCGTCAGCAACGAAGGACTCTCCGCGGACGATCTTGTCTCCGCGCTCGAGACGGCCCTCGAGTCGCTGGTGCCGGGCCAATCGGCCGTCGTCTTCAGCGATCTCGCCGCCGGATCCTGCGGGCTCGCCGCGCGGCGCGCCGGCGCGTCGGGCCAGCTCGTGCGACGCATCACCGGCGCCAATCTCCCGATGCTCCTCGAGTTCTTCCACTACCGCGACTCGATCCCTCTGGACGACCTGCTGCCACGGATGGAAACGAAGGGGCGCGCGGGCATCGTCTCCTCCTGACGTGCCGATCCTCCTCGCCCGCGTCGACGACCGCCTGATCCACGGCCAGGTCGTCCACGGCTGGGGCCGTCCGCTTGAAGCCACCCTCTTCGCCATCGTTTCCGACGAGCTACGCGCCGATGCCGAGCGCGCGGAGCTCTTCCTCTTCGCGGTTCCCGACGGGGCGCGGGGCGTCGTCGTCGCCGAGGAGGAGGCGCTGGCGCCCCCGTTCCGGGACGACGCGGAGTCGGAACGGACCGTGCTCCTCTTCGCCGAACTCGCCACCCCGCTCCGGCTGGTGGAGCGCGGCTTCGCGCTCCCGGCGCTGAACGTCGGCGGGCTCCACCATGCGCCGGGGAAGCGTGAAGTGCTGCCGTACGTCTTCCTGGACGCCGCCGATCGCGACCGGCTCCGCGCCCTCGCGGCGCGCGGGGTGCGGGTGACGGCGCGAGACCTGCCCGCGAACGCGGAACACGGGCTCGACGCGCTGGTGGGGGCGGCGTGATCACCGATTTTATCCGCATCGCCTTCCTCGGCGGCATGCTCGCCGTCGACCGTGCGGCCGGCTGGAATCTCATGCTGAGCCAGCCCCTCGTGGCCGCCTGCCTGGCGGGCGCGCTGGTCCATCCGGGCCCGGAGTGGGAACTGTGGGCGCTCCGCATCCCGATCGCCGTGGGCGCGCTCCTGCAGCTCCTCCTGACCAACGCGGCGCTTCCCGCGGCGCAGAAGCCGCACGACACCGCCACCGCGGGGGTTGTCGGGAGCACGGTCGCGGTCCTGGGAATGGGGCATCTCCACGCCGTGATTCCCACATCCGCCGGCGGACTCCTCTGGGTGCTGCTCGGCGTTCTCTCGGGGCTGGTCGCGGCCGTCCTCGGCGGCTGGGTGCAGGGATTGAACCGCGCGGCCGCGGCGTCGGATTCACGACGCGCCGTGGCGCTCGCGGCCGCCGGCGACGCCGCCGGGTACGAGCATCTCTATCTCGGGGCACTCGTCCGGATCTTCACGCTCGGCGCCCTCTGGACCTGGTGCGGAGCGCTCCTCCTCCTCGCGGCCGCCATCGCGATCCTGCCGCGCGTGGCGGAAGCCGTGACCACGAGGCGGATCGGCTTCGTCTTCGCCGTCGTCCTGGGCGGCGCGGTCGCGACGGCGTACGAGACGCACGTGCGGGGCGTGAAGGGGGGCCTTCGCTGGACGGCCGCGGGCGCGGCGGCGACGGCGGCTCTCCTCCTCGCTCTCGCCGCGGAGGCCGCGTGACCGAAGAATCCGTGCCGCCGCCGGAAGCGCCGATTCCCGCGGTTCCGGCGCCGCCCCGTCCGATCCGCGCGCGCGATCTCGGCGCCGCCGGTTCGCGCCTGCTCCATCTGCAAGCGATGCTGACTCCGGACCGGATGCAGG
This sequence comes from Candidatus Eiseniibacteriota bacterium, assembly GCA_031421415.1. Classification (GTDB taxonomy): domain Bacteria; phylum Eisenbacteria; class RBG-16-71-46; order SZUA-252; family SZUA-252; genus SZUA-252. The sequence continues at coordinate 134 of JANOOP010000364.1, read as the reverse complement.
GACCCGGCTTCGCGTTCTCGCTCGTTCCGGTCCTTCGCCGTCTCTATCCCGATCGAGATCGCTTCGCCGAGGCGTTGACGCGACATACCTGGTACGTCGCGACGCATCCGCTCCTCGCCGGCCGCGTCCAGCTC
>JANOOP010000363.1:0-1984 GCA_031421415.1 Candidatus Eiseniibacteriota bacterium | reverse complement strand
CCCGGCGTGCTGCCGGTCCTGAACGAGCGGGCGGTCGCCTTCGCGGTGATGACCGGCCTCGCCGTTGGCGCCACGATCCACCTGCGGAGCATCTTCGCCCGGAAGAACTACTTCTATCCCGACCTCCCCAAGGGGTATCAGATCTCCCAGTACGACCGCCCGCTCTGCGAGGGAGGCGGCATTGAGGTCCATGCCGAGGAAGTCCGGAAGCGGATCGGCCTCGTCCGGATTCACCTGGAGGAGGACGCCGGGAAATCACTTCACCCGGAGGGGAAGGAAGGGGTCTCCACGACGCGCGTCGATCTCAATCGCGCCGGAGTCCCGCTCATCGAGATCGTATCCGAGCCCGACCTGCGCTCCGGCGTGGAGGCCTACCACTACCTCACGAAGCTGAAGCAAATCCTCGTCTACCTGGACGTTTGCGACGGCAACATGGAAGAGGGAAGCCTCCGCTGCGACGCGAATGTATCCGTGCGCCCGCGGGGACAGGCCGCATTCGGCACCAGGACCGAGATCAAGAACCTCAATTCGTTCCGCTATGTGGAGAAGGCGATCGCTTACGAAATCGACCGACAGATCGCCTTGATCGAATCGGGCGGGCGTGTCGTGCAGGAGACGCTGCTCTGGGACTCGGCGCGCGGCGTGGCGGAGACGCTTCGGAGCAAGGAAGAGGCGCACGACTATCGCTACTTCCCGGAACCCGACCTTCTGCCCGTCGATCTCGAAGCGGCGTGGGTGGAGGGGCTCCGCGCGTCGCTCCCGGAACTTCCCGACGCGCTCCGCGAGCGGCTGGTGCGCGAACAGGGGATTCCCGAGTACGACGCCGAGGTTCTCACGGAGACGCGGGCCCTCGCCTCGTACTACGAGGAGGTGGCGGCCCGCTCGGGACAGCCGAAGCTCGCCTCGAACTGGATCATGACCGAGGTGAACGCGGTCCGGAACAAGATCGGCGATTCCATCGAGTCGTTCCCGATCCGCGCCGACCGCCTCGGCGACCTGGTCGCCATGGTGGGGAACGGCCGCGTCTCCGGAAAGATCGCTAAGCAGCTCTTCGAGATGATGCTCACCGATACGTCGGGTCCCGAGGCGCTGGTCCAGAAGCACGGACTTCTGCCGATCGAGGACGACGCGGCGCTCCGGGCGCTCGCGCTCGAGGTGCTCGTCGCGAACCCCGGCCCGGCCGCGGAATTCCGGGCGGGCAAGGAAAAGACGTTTGCGTTCCTGGTCGGGCAAGCCATGAAACAGTCGCGTGGCCGCGCGCACCCGGAAAAGCTCCAGGCGGCGCTCCGCGCGGTCCTGACGGAGGAGTCGGCATGATCGGCATGCGCGTCCTGGTGGTGGGGCAAGGAGGGCGGGAGCATGCGCTCGTGGAAGCGCTCCACAACGCCGACGACCATCCGCACGTCTACGTGACGCCCGGAAACCCCGGGATGGAGACGTTCGCCGAGCGCGTGGCGATCGCGCCGACCGACGTCGAATCGATTGTCGGCTGGTCGCGGAAGAACGAGATCGACTTCGTGGTGATCGGACCGGAGGCCCCGCTGGCCCTCGGACTCGCCGACGCGCTCCGTGAGATCGGTATCGCGGTCCTCGGCCCAGGCGCCGCGGGTGCGCGGCTCGAGTCGAGCAAGCGCTACTCCAAGGAACTGCTCCAGCATCTGGGACTCCCGACGGCGGCGTTCCGCGTCGCCACCTCCGCCGAGGAGGCGGAGGCGATGCTGCGCGGCGCGATCTACCCGATCGTCCTCAAGGCCGACGGCCTGGCCGCGGGGAAGGGGGTCGTCATCGCCGCCGACGAGCGGGAAGCGTTCGCGACCGTCGACGCGTGGATGCGCGAAGGGGATCTGGGCGACGCCGGCGCCACGATTGTGATCGAGGAGTTCCTCCGCGGCGAGGAGACGTCGATCCTGGTCCTCTCCGACGGGGAGCGCTGGATGCTCTTCCCACCGGCGCGCGACCACAAGCGGATCGGCGATGGCGACAC
>JANOOP010000362.1:0-1886 GCA_031421415.1 Candidatus Eiseniibacteriota bacterium | reverse complement strand
GCAGAAGATCTTCGTCTTCGTCTTCAGCTGCGCGTGAACCTCGAGTCCGATGACCGGCTCGTACGTAGCCCGCATCTCGTCCGTCGCCATCGCGTGCTTCGTCATCGCGCGTCTCCCGCTTCCGCCAGGGCGATCGCCGGGACCCGGGAGGCCGCGTCGTGATCGCGCTCGTAGGCGCGCGCCACGCGGAGAATCGTCTCCTCGTCGAACGGCCGCCCCACGAGTTGGAGGCCGATCGGGAGCCCCGACGCGTCGAACGAAGCCGGGAACGAGAGGGCCGGCACGCCCGCCAGCGAGGCGGGGATGGAGAAGATGTCGCTCAGATACATCGCGAGCGGGTCGTCGATCTTCTCGGCGAGCTTGAAGGCGGGGGTCGGCGTGACCGGCAGCAGGAGCGCGTCCGAGACCGCGAGCGCGTCGAGGAAGTCTTTCCGGATCAGCGTGCGCACCTTCTGGGCGCGAAGATAGTAGGCGTCGTAGTACCCGGCCGAGAGGGCGTACGTCCCTAACAAGATTCGCCGTTTCACCTCGCGGCCGAAGCCGGCGCCGCGCGTCGCCTCGTACATGCCGCGGAGATCGCCGTTGGGACGGCGGATGCCGTAGCGGACGCCGTCGTAGCGCGCCAGATTGCTCGATGCCTCCGCCGGGGCGATCAGGTAGTAGGTGGCGATGGCGTAACGCGCGTGCGGCAGCGAGACGTCGACGATCGTTGCGCCGGCGCGCTCGTAGGCGGAGATGGCCGAATCGAAGGCGGCGCGGATGGAGGGGGCGAGCCCTTCCCCGGCCTCGTCGAGAATGGCGCGCGGCACGCCGAGCCGAAAACCGGCGAGACCGCGCTCCAGGGCGTCGAGGGAGACCGGTCGGGCGTCGGCGCGGCTGGTCGTGTCGCGCGCGTCGCGTCCGCAGATGACGCCTTGAATCAGCGCCGTGTCGCGGGCGCTCCGCGCGAAGGGACCGATCTGGTCGAGCGAGGAGGCGAAGGCGACGAGTCCGTAGCGGGAGACGGCGCCGTACGTCGGCTTCAGCCCATAGACGCCGCAGAAGGCCGCCGGCTGGCGGACCGAGCCGCCGGTATCCGACCCCAGCGAAAGCGGCGCCTCGCAGGCGGCCACGGTGGCCGCCGAGCCGCCGCTGGAGCCGCCGGGGACGCAGTCGAGATTCCAGGGATTGTGCGTCGCCTGGTAAGCCGAATTCTCCGTCGACGAACCCATGGCGAATTCGTCGCAGTTCGTCTTCCCGACGATCACCGCGTCGGCCGCGCGAAGTCGCTCCACCACGTGCGCGTCGTAGGGAGGGCGATATCCCTCCAGAATCCTCGATCCGCAGGTCGTCGGTACGCCGCGCACGCAGATGTTGTCCTTGATCGCGACCGGCACTCCCGCCAGCGGGCCGAGCGGGTCGCCCTTGGCGCGACGTCGGTCGATCTCCTCGGCGTCGCGGAGTGCCGACTCCGCGAGGCGATGGAGATAGGTGCCGAGTTTCGGGGAGGTCCGGTCGGCCTGTGCCAGGAAGGCGCGCGTGACATCGGCGGCCGAGCGGTCTCCGTTCGTCACGGCGCGGGCCAGCGATTCGGCGCTTTCGAGGACGAGGGGCGCGCTCATACGACTTGCGGCACCTTGAAGTAGTCGCCGTCGCGCTCGGGGGCGCCCTCGAGCGCCTCGTCGCGGGCGCCGAAGGGGCGGACCTCGTCGGCGCGGAGCGCGGGGCGCGCTCCCTCGGTCACCTGGCTGGTCGGCTCGATGCCGGCGACGTCGAGCGCCTGCAATTGCTCCACGAATCCGAGGATCCCGTCGAGCTCGCGCGCGTAGCGCTCCTCTTCGGCGGGTTCGATGCGAAGGCGCGCGAGCGCCGCGATCTTCCGGACGACCGAAACGTCAATCGGCATA
>JANOOP010000361.1:0-1901 GCA_031421415.1 Candidatus Eiseniibacteriota bacterium | reverse complement strand
TTCGGGTGGGTGCTCTCCTCGAACACCACACCGGGCGACCGGTGGAGCTGGCTGACGATGACGCGCTCGGCTCCGTTGATGACGAAGGTGCCGAGCGGCGTGAGCAGCGGGAGCTCACCGAGATAGACCTCCTTCTCGATGTTGTTCCTCGGGCGTTTCACGCCGTTGACTTCCTCGTTGATGTCGTGCTGCAGCGTCGCCTTGAGCGGCGCCGAGTACGTCATGTCCCGTTCGATGCACTCCTCGACCGTGTACTTCGGCTCGCCGAGGGTGTAGCGCACGAACTCCAGCGAGAAGTTCTCGTGGACATCGGTGATCGGGAAGAGATCCTTGAAGACCCGCTCAAGGCCGACGTCCTCGCGGTCGTGCGCCGCGGCGTCCAGCTGGAGGAGGGACTCGAAGGCCTGCGTCTGGATATCGAGCAGGTGCGGCATCTGCATGCCGTGCTCGAGCTTTCCGAAGGAGATCTGTGTGATCATGGCAACCTGGGGCTCACCCGTGAACAGGCGAAAACCGCCTCGTCCCCGAACGGGCTCGTTGTTCGAGCCATCCGGAGCGAGGCGAAAGGAACTTCAGATGTGGAGCGGGGAGTGCGTGGACTGCATCGTCGGGACCAAGTGAGGGGGGAAGGTCGTGCGGAAGGGCGCCGCGTGAGTTCACGCCGGCGCCTTCCGCCCCTTCGCCCTTACTTGATCTCGACCGTGGCGCCTTCGTTCTCGAGCTTGGCCTTCATTGTCGCGGCGTCATCCTTCGAGACGCCGGCCTTCACCGTCTGCGGGGCGCCATCCACGAGGTCCTTGGCTTCCTTCAGCCCGAGTCCCGTGATCTCGCGCACCACCTTGATGACCTGGATCTTCTTGCCGCCGGTCTCCTTGAGGACGACGTCGAACTCCGTCTGCTCCTCAACGACCGCAGCCGCCGCACCACCGCCTGCGGCGCCACCGGCGGCGACGGCAGAGATGGTCACGTTGAACTTCGTCTTGAACGCCTCGATCAGATCCGCGAGCTCGATGACCGACATGTTGCCGATCGCGTCGAGGATCTCGTCCTTGCTCATGGTCGCGTTAGCCATTGTTCCGTTCTCCAAAAGTGTTCCCACAGGATCTTTCCTGGGGCGTGTGATCAGGCAGACGCCTGGGGGTCAGTTTGTTGCTGCTGCTTCGTTCGTTCCGTTCGTTCCTTCGAGCTGCGACTTACGGGCTTCCAACGAGAGCGCGAACATCGAGAGCACGCTGTTGAACGTGCCGACGAGGATCGAGAGCGCGTCCTGACGCGTCGGGAGCGACGCGAGCTTCTTGACGCCGGCCGCATCGATCATGGCGCCTCCGTAGAGGCCACCCTTCACGCTTGGGCGAGCGTCGTTCTCCTTCGCGAAGTCGGTGAGGAGCTTGGCGGCCGAGATGGCATCCTTCGCCACCACGACACCGGTTGGCCCCTTGAGCTTCTGGCCGGTCAAGCCGGCCTCAGCCACCGCGCGCAGCGCGAGGGTGTTCTTGATGACGACGTACTCGACGCCGGCCTTGCGGAAACGGCGGCGGAGGTCGGTCATCCGCTTCACGTTGAGCCCCGTGAAGTCGGTGTAATAGACCGCATCGGCGCCCGCGAGCTTGGCCTTCAGCTCGGCGACGAGGCCTTCCTTTTCGGATCGCTTCATCGTGGGTTTTTTACCGGTACGGGTTGGTATCGATACGGACGCCGGGGCCCATCGTGCTGCTCACGGCGACGGTCCTGATGTAGACGCCCTTCGACGCGGCGGGCTTGGACCGGACGATCTGGTCCATGAACGCCGTGTAGTTGGTCTCGAGGGCGTCGAGGCCGAACGAGACCTTGCCGATCGCGGCCTGAACATTGCCGGCCTTGTCGACGCGGAACTCGATCTTGCCGGCCTTCGTTTCACGCAC
>JANOOP010000360.1:0-2090 GCA_031421415.1 Candidatus Eiseniibacteriota bacterium | reverse complement strand
GAGCGCGTTCCCGTCTCGATCGTCTCCTTCTCTTCCTGGCCCGGCTCCCGGAGATGGACGTGGATGTCGACCAGGCCCGGCGAGACGACCGCCCCCTTCACGTCGACGATCTCGACGTCCTTCCGATTTCTCAGCGCGGCCGGGGCGTCCTCGCCCGGGCCGGCGATCTTTCCGTTCTCGATCCAGAGGTCCTGGATCCGGTCGATTTCCCGGGCGGGGTCGAGGACCCTACCGCCGCGGAGACAGAGTGGGTTCGTCATGGCGCTTCGCAGCCTCCACGTTCGGGGTTTCGGCGTTCGGGGTTTCGGTCGCGGCTTCGCCGGCGGCCTTCTGGCCGGCGAGCAAGTAGAGGACGGCCATCCGAACGGCGACGCCGTTCGTGACCTGTTCGAGGATCACCGAGTTCTCGCCGTCGGCCACGTCCTGCGCGATCTCCACACCGCGGTTCATCGGACCCGGGTGCATGACCAGCACGTCTGGCTTGGCGCGGCGGAGCCGCTCGCGCGTCACGCCGTGCACGCGGGAGTATTCCTTGAGCGATGGATAGAGCCCGGCGCGCTGGCGTTCCAGTTGGATGCGGAGAATATTCACGACGTCCGCTCCCTCGATCGCCTCGTCCACGCTCTTCGCCACCGTCACGCCGAATCGCTCCACCTCGGCCGGCATCATGGTGCTCGGCCCGGCGATCGTCACCGTGGCGCCGAGTTTGGTCAGCCCCCAGATGTTCGAGCGCGCCACGCGGCTATGGAGAATGTCGCCGAGGATCGCCACGCGAAGCCCTTCGATGCGCTTCTTGTGCTCCCGCATCGTGAAGATGTCGAGGAGCCCCTGCGTCGGATGCTCGTGCGTGCCGTCGCCGGCGTTGATGACGCCCGCCTTCAGCACCTTCGCCAGGTAATGCGGCGCCCCCGAGGCCTGGTGGCGGATCACGACCAGGTGGATTCCCATCGCCTCGATGTTCGCCGCCGTGTCGCGGAGCGTCTCTCCCTTCGAGACGCTAGAGCCCGAGGTCTGGAAGTTCACTGTGTCGGCGGAGAGCCGTTTTTCGGCGAGCTCGAAGGAGAGCCGCGTCCGCGTGCTCGCCTCGAAGAATAGGTTCGCGGCGGTGAGGCCGCGGAGCGTGGGAACCTTGGGGATGGGACGGTCGAGCACCTCGCGCATGACGCGTGCGGTGTCGAGGACTCTGACGATTTCCTCGGCCGCGAGCTCCTCGAGCCCGAGGAGATCCTTCCGGTTGCCGATCATGACACGATCTCCCCGATCGTCACGCCGTCGTGGCCGTCGATCTCCTTCACCTTGACCTTGATGACCTCGCGGCGCGAGGTCGGAACGTTTTTGCCGACGAAGTCGGCCCGGATCGGAATCTCGCGATGCCCGCGGTCGACCATAACCGCCAGTTGGATGGAGCGCGGACGGCCGAAGTCGATCAGTTCATCGAGTGCGGCTCGGACGGTGCGTCCCGTGAAGAGGACGTCGTCCACCAGGACCACGACCTTGTCGTCGATGGTGGTCGGAATGTCGGTCTGTCCCACCACGGGCTGGTGCGAGATGGTCTGCAGGTCGTCGCGGTAGAGCGTGATGTCGAGGGCGCCAACCGGGACCGGGTGCCCCTCGAACTCCGTGATCTTGGCGGCGATGCGGTGGGCCAGCGGGACCCCCCGGCGGCGGATGCCGACCAGGACTAGCTCCTTGGCGCCACCGTTCCTCTCGATGATCTCGTGGGAGATGCGGGTGATCGCGCGTCCAAGTGATTCGGCGTCAACGATTTCCGCCTTCTCGCGGATGTTCTGCACGCTGCCTCCGGCGGTCATGAAAAAACCCCTTTCCGATGTGCGGCCCGGAAAGGGGTGCGGCGTGTATGGCGGCACGCTGGTGCCGCGGCTGTCGCCCTTGAGGCGGCTGCGGCGGCGGTCCCCTTTCTAGTCTCGCGGAACTAGTTTGAAGGGCTTGTTGCGGCGTCACGGTGATCACGACGCCCGATGAACTATAGCATGTGCGGGGGTGTGGCGCCAGGCCTGCGCGACGTCCTGTGTGGCACCGATCCGCTTGTCGCCGTACCCGGTCGGGCGCGATAATCCCCCATTCTCGAG
>JANOOP010000359.1:0-1883 GCA_031421415.1 Candidatus Eiseniibacteriota bacterium | reverse complement strand
GTACCCGGCCAGACGCCCCTTCCCGGCAGTATCGCCGGGTACCTGGGCTCCCCGGCGACGCAGGGTGCAAGCCGCGGATTCTCCGTGACCGTCTACGGGACCGACAACTACTGGAACCCGGTGCCGACCGGCGACAACGTGCGCATCACGTCGAGCGACGGCGCCGCCAGCACGCCGGTCACCGGCACGATGACCGGCGGCGTTCGCCAGTTCACGGTGACGCTGAACACGGTCGGCAACCAGACGCTGACCGCGGCCGATCTCACCAACAGCTCGATCACCGGCATGACCTCGGCGCCGATCGCCGTGATTCCGGCGCTGGCCGACCACTTCGCCATCAACACGATCACGGGCCCGGTGACTGCCGGCTCGCCCGTGACGGTGACCATCCGCGCCGTGGACGTCAGCAACAACACCGTGCCTAATTATGCTGGCGACGCCAATCTCTCCGCGAATACCGGCCTCGCCAGCATCTCGCCGTCGCAGATCGCGTTCACGAACGGCGTCTTCACCGGCCCCGTCACCTTCTTCGGCGCGGGCGGCGCGGTATCGCTCTCCTGCGCCGACTTCTCCGCTCCGCCGCACACGGGAACGAGCAACTCGTTCGTCGTGAACCCCGGCCCCTTCACCGGGCTCCAGGTGATCCTACCCGGCGAGTCGGCACAGGGCGGCACGGCGGACGGCAAGCAGGGAACCGCGACGAACCAGATCGCGGGGACGTCCTTCACGCTCACGCTCCGCGCGGTGGACGCCTACTGGAACCTGGTCTCCGGCATCAACGACCAGATCGCTCTCACGAGCACCGACGCCTTCGCCGGCATGCCGGCCACCACGACGCTTCAGAATGGCCAGCGCCTCCTCCCGGTCACGCTCTACAAGGCCGGCGCGCAGACGATCACGGCCACCGATGCGGACAACGGCTCGATCCAGGCCAACACCTCGAGCCCGGTCACGGTCATCGGCGGCACCTTCGCGAAGGTCCTGATCCTCGCGCCGGGTGAATCGCCGGCCCCGGGAACGGCCAGCGGCCGGACCGGAACCGCGACCGATCAATCGATCAACTACGCCTTCACCGTCACCGTCCTCGCCACCGATGCCTGGTGGAACCCGGTCGGCGGCGCCTTCACCACCGACGTGGTGCGGATCACCAGCAACGATCCGCTCGCGACCCTCCCCCCGAACACCGCGATGGTGAACGGGCGGGCCGACGTGAGCGTCCGGCTCGCGACCGGAGGGTTCCAGCAGATCTCGGTGAGCGACGTGACGAATCCGTCGCGGACCGGGAGCACGACCCAGGTCCGGGCGATCTCGAGCGGCTTCCATCTCGAGGCGTCGGTCACGCCAGGGACGGCGCGGGCCGGCGAGCCCTTCACGCTGACGGTCAAGGTGACGAACGACGCCGGCAGCGTGATCCAGGAAATCAACTCCTTCGTCACCGTCGAGGTGCAGAACGCCTCGAGTCAAGCGGCGGGTCGTGGCGCGCTCCTCACGACGCAGTTCCAGCTTCTCCAGGGACAGCGCTCGGTCTCCCAGACCTACACCTTCGCGGAACCGATCGTCATGGTGGTTCGCGACGACGCGGGGAACGCGCCGGGCGTCACCGGCGTCATCGACATCGTCCCCGGCGTCCCGGCCGCGGTTCGCCTCACCAGCGCGCCTCCCTGGGTCGGCGGAAACAAGCACGCGACGCTGACCGCCCGCGTGGTGGACGCCTTCGAGAACGGCGTCCCCGATCGCCCGGTGGTCTTCAGCCAGCTCTCGGGAACCGGCACCACGACGCCGATCGACAGCCTCACCGACGCGAGCGGCTACGCGCGGGCCGACTTCCTGGCCCCGCGGAATCCCGAGCGCGACCTGATCCGCGCCACGGCGGGCGCTCTGCT
>JANOOP010000358.1:0-6092 GCA_031421415.1 Candidatus Eiseniibacteriota bacterium | reverse complement strand
GCTCGAGCCGAACGCGCCCGACCGCTTCGGCCGCTATCTCGCGGCCGGGCTCACGATCAATCTATCCGTCTATGTGGCCATGAACATCGCGGTCGTCACCGGCGTCATCCCGACGACGGGACTTCCGCTTCCGTTCCTGAGTTACGGGGGCTCGGCCCTCGTCGTGAATCTGGCGTTGGTCGGTGTCCTTCTCAACATCGCGAGTCAAGCCGACGGTGGCGCTCGCCCCGCACCCATCGTCCGCTCCGGCGGAGTCCGCGCGGCCCGTGGCTGAGCCGACCGGTCCCTGGCGCGTGCTGATCGCGGGCGGCGGCACCGGCGGACACGTCTATCCGGGCCTGGCCATCGCCGAGGAATGGGTACGGCGGCACCCCGACACGGAGGTCGTCTTCGTCGGCACGGAGCGGGGGCTGGAAGCAACGGCGGTTCCGCGCGCCGGCTACCGGCTCCGGACGATCGCCGCGCGCGGTATTCCGCGCCGGCCGGGGCTCGCGCTCCTGAAATCGATCGTGGCGCTGGCGGTGAGCCTGGGACAGACCTGGCGGATCCTGTGCGAGGAGTCGCCGCGGGTCGTCGTCGTGACGGGGGGCTACGTGAGCGGCCCCGTCGGGCTCCTCGCGAAGCTGCGCGGGATTCCCCTGGTGGTTCAGGAACAGAACTCGGTCCCGGGCCTGACGAATCGCTGGCTCAGCCTCGTCGCCACGGAGGTCCACATCAGCTTTCTCGAATCGCGTCACTACTTCCGGCGGCGAGATCATCTGAAGGTCACCGGCAATCCCATTCGCCGCTCGCTGCTTCGCCAGGACCGGACCACGGCGTACGAGGCGCTTCGCCTCGACCCGGCCAAGCGCACACTTCTCGTCTTCGGCGGGAGCCGCGGCGCGGCGAGCATCAATCGCGCGATGGCCGCCGCGCTCCAGCGCCTGGCCCGCGTGCCGCGGCTCCAGGTGCTCTGGCAGACGGGCAGCGACGACGCGGAGTGGGCGACGAGCGAGACCGAAAAGGTTCCGCTTCCGGTGCGGGTGACGCCCTACCTCGAGCGGATGGAGATGGCGTACGCGGTGGCCGATCTCGCGGTCTGCCGCGCGGGGGCGATGACGATTGCGGAGCTTACGGCGTGCGGCGTGCCGGCGATCCTGGTGCCGTACCCCCACGCCACGCACGACCATCAGACGGAGAACGCGAAGGGGCTGGTCGATCGCGGCGCGGCCGAGATGGTGGCCGACTCCGAGCTCCAGGGCGACGACCTGGCGCGGCGGATCGAGGCGCTCCTGCGCGACGAGCCGAGACTCCGGCGCATAGGGCGGAACGCGCGCGCCTTCTCGCGCACGAACGCCGCCGAGCGGATCGCCGATTCGATGGAAGCGCTCGCCGCGGCCGGGCACGCCTCTGGCGCGCCGGATCTCGGGGACGGGGAGTAGACGGGTGTACGGACGGATTCGACGGATTCACCTGGTCGGCATCGGCGGAAGCGGCATGAGCGGCATCGCGGAGGTGCTCCTGAATCTCGGCTACGAGGTCTCGGGATCGGATCGGAAGGAGTCGGAGGTCGTCGGCCGCCTTCGGAGCCTCGGCGCACGAATCGCGGCCAAGCACGACGCGGCGAACGTGGAGAGCGCGGAGGTCGTCGTCGCGTCCACGGCCATCCCGGAGGGAAACCCGGAACTGGTTCGCGCCCACGAGCGCGGCATCCCCGTCATCCCGCGAGCCGAGATGCTGGCCGAGCTGATGCGCATCAAGTACTCGGTCGCGGTGGCCGGCGCGCACGGCAAGACCACGACCACCTCGATGGTGGGGGAAATTCTGGCGCACGGAGGGCTCGACCCGACGGTGATCGTCGGAGGCCGTTTGAAGGCGCTCGGCGCCCATGCGCGCCTGGGGCAGGGCCCGTTCCTCGTCGCGGAAGCGGACGAAAGCGACGGCTCCTTCCTCTTTCTCTCCCCGACCATCGCGGTCATCACGAACATCGACGAGGAGCATCTCGACTACTACGGCTCGATCGACAAGATCCGCGAGGCCTTCGCGACCTTCGTGAACCGCGTACCGTTCTACGGAACGATCGTTCTTCCGGCCGACGAGCCGAACGCGGCGTCGCTGCGATCGAAGGCGAAGCGCCGGACCATCACCTACGCGCTGGGGGCCGACGCCGACGTGGAAGGGCGCGACCTCGTGGTCGGACCCGGCGGCGTGCGCTTCGGGCTCCGCGTGCGGGGCCGGGACGAGGGAACGATCGAGTTGAGGGTGACGGGCGTCCACAACGCGCGAAACGCCCTGGCGGCGATCGCGGCGGGCTGGGAGCTGGGCGTGCCGATCGCGGCCGTTCGCGACGCACTGCGCGACTTCGCCGGCGTCGCCCGGCGGCTCGAACTCCGCGGCTCGGTGCAGGGCGCGCCCTGGATCGACGATTACGCGCATCACCCGACCGAGATCGCCGCGGCCGTGGCGGCGCTTCGCGCGACGCACGGCTTGCGAATTGTCGCCGTCTTCCAGCCGCACCGCTACACCCGGACCATGGCGCTCCTCGACCGCTTCGCCGGCTGCTTCGCGGGCATCGCGGAACTCGTGCTCCTTCCGATCTATCCCGCGGGCGAGAAGCCGATCCCCGGCGTCACGGCGGATCTTCTCGCGGAGCGGGTGACGAAGAGCGGCGGAACGCGCGTCCACCGCGTGGCCGATCACGCCGAGGCGGCGGCGGCCGTCCGCGCGCTGCTGGGCGAGAAGGACCTCTTGCTCACCATCGGCGCGGGCGACGTCTACCGCGTCGGAGAACTGGTGCGAACCAAGGAGCAGGCGGCATGAGAGCGGGCTTCCGAGGCGTTCCGACGTGGAAGCGGCCGGCCCGGCGGCGGCTGGCGAGGCGCCTGCTTCTGACGGGCGCGGTGCTCGGACTTGTGGCGCTGGCGGCGCCGGTGGCCGCGGTTCCGGCAGCGCGTCTCCTCGGCCGGGTGCCCCCCTGCCGCGTGAATCAGATCGAGGTGAGCGGGCTCCTCTATCTCTCGTACGAGGAGGTGCGCGCGATCCTGCCGGTCCGCGAGGGAGACAACCTGCTGCTGCTGAAGACGGCGGACGTGGAAGAGGCGCTGCGGCAGAACGCGCGCATCGAGGATGCCGAGGTGACGCGCCGGATCGGAGGCGTCTCCGTTCGCCTCCGGGAGCGCCGTCCCTTCGCGCTCGTGAGCGCCGGTTCGCTGGTGGAGGTGGACGAGCGCGGCATCGTGCTCGATCCGCTGGAGCGCGGCCTTCTGGCCGACCGGCCCGTCATCACCGGGCTGAAGATCGGCGCGGCCAAGAGCGGCGTGCGTCTCAAGAATCCAGCGCTCGCCGACCTGCTCCGCCTCTTGGCTCTCTTGGAATCCCCGGAAGTCGGCCTCATCGCCGACATCTCGGACATCGTTTCGGAAACGCGCTCGCGGGCGGTGCTTCACACGTCGCGGGAACAGATTCCGATCGTCGTGGACCCCGAGCAGGCCACGCTGGCCGCGATGAGGGCGCTCGCCGTGACGCTGCGCGACGTGCGCGCGCGCGGACGGAGCGTGGAACTGGTGGATGCGCGCTACCGCGGCCAGGTCGTGGTCCGTTGCACGCCGGGTCAGGCATCGGTCCCGGCGCCGATCGGGCCCGTGCGGGACAAGATTTAGGACGAGGAGGGAGGACGGAATGGCGGAAGGGAAGATCTACACCGGGCTCGACATCGGCACCACCAAAATCACCGCCATCGTCGCCGAGGCGGACGAGAGCGGCGACGGGCTCCGCATCATCGGCGTCGGCACCGCCCCGTCGGACGGCCTGAAGCGGGGCGTCGTCGTCAGCCTGGAGAAGACGGTCCGCTCCATCCAGCACGCGGTCGGCGAGGCGGAGCGGATGTCGGGGCGCCGCATCCAGAGCGTCTACGCCGGCATCGCGGGGGACCACATCCGTGGGCTCACCAGCCGCGGCGTCATCGCCGTCTCGCGGAAGGACACCGAGATCCGCGCGCAGGACGTGGAGCGCGTGGTGGAGGCGGCGAAGGCGGTGGCCATTCCCGCGGACCGGGAAATTCTCCACGTGCTGCCGCAGGGCTTCGTGGTGGACGACCAGGACGGAATTCGCGATCCGGTCGGAATGACCGGCGTGCGGCTGGAGGCGGAGGTACACATCATCACGGGCGGCACGAGCGCCTGCCGGAACATCGTCCGCGCGGCGGAGAAGGCGGGGCTCCGCGTGGTGGAACTGGTGCTGGAGCCGCTGGCGTCCGCGAACGCCGTGCTCGCGAACGAGGAGCGCGATCTGGGCGTGGCGCTTCTCGACATCGGCGGCGGGACGACCGACGTCGCCGTCTTCTGCGACGGAACGATCCGCCACACGGCCGTGATCGGTCTGGGCGGCTCCAACGTCACGAACGATCTCGCCATCGGGCTCCGGACTCCGGTGGACCGCGCCGAGGCGCTGAAGCTCCAGTGCGGCTGCGCGCTCACGTCGATGGTCCGCCCCGAGGAAATGGTGCGCGTGCCGAGCGTGGGCGGACGCCCCGACCGGGATATCTCGCGCCACATGCTGGCCATGATGATCGAGCCGCGCGCGGAGGAGATCCTCGCGCTGGCCCAGAAGGAAGTCCGGAAGAGTCACGCCGCCGAGCTGCTCGCCGCGGGCGTCGTCATCACGGGAGGAGCCTCGCTCCTCCCGGGCATGGTGGAGCTGGCCGAGCAGGTCTTCGGCCTCCCTGTCCGCCGCGGCGATCCGCAAGGGGTGAGCGGACTCATCGAATCGGTTTCGGGTCCCCGCTACGCCACGGGCGTCGGCCTCGCGCTGCACGCGTTTCAGTGCGACGCGCCGGGCCGCCCCTCGGGAGCGGGCGTGTTTCATAAAATCTTCACCGGCGCGCGCCGGTGGATCGAGGAGCTGGTCTAGGACCGGCGCAACCAGGGAGGAGCGTGGAGATGTTCGAGCTGGTGGATGAAGGACAGGGTCAGACCGGAGCCTCGATCAAGGTTATCGGCGTCGGTGGCGCCGGCGGCAACGCGGTGAATCGGATGATCGATTCGGGCCTGACAGGCGTGGAGTTCCTGGCGGCGAACACCGACGCGCAGGTCCTGACGCAGTCGCGCTGCCCGCGGAAGCTTCAGCTCGGCTCCGCCATCACGCGGGGCCTCGGCTCCGGCGCGAAGCCGGAGGTGGGCCGTCAGGCCGCGGAGTCGGACGAGCAGATGATCGCCGAATCGCTGGCGGGCGCCGACATGGTGTTCATCACGGCCGGCATGGGCGGCGGTACGGGGACCGGCGCGGCGCCGGTCGTCGCGCGTATCGCCCGCGCGCAAGGAGCACTCACGGTGGCGGTCGTGACGCGTCCGTTCGAGTTCGAAGGGCGCCGCCGGATGCAGTCGGCGGAAGACGGACTTCAAGAACTACGGAGCCACGTCGACACGCTGATCGTGATTCCGAACCAGCGGCTCCTGACAATCGTCGACAAGAACACGCCGCTGCGCGAGGCGTTCCGCACGGCGGACCAGGTGCTCCACCACGCGACGAAGGGGATCTCGGACCTCATCACGGTACCGGGCCTTGTGAACCTCGACTTCGCCGACGTGAAGACGGTCATGGCGGAGCGGGGGAACGCGCTGATGGGCGCCGGCGTCGCCACCGGCCCGAACCGCGCCTACGAAGCGGCGCAGTCGGCCGTTTCGAGCCCGCTCCTCGACGACATCTCGATCGCGGGGGCCGAGGCGCTCCTGGTCAACGTGACGGGCGGTGAATCGATGAGCCTCCACGAGATCAATGAAGCGGTTTCGGTCGTCGTGGATGCCGCGGGACGCGACGCCAACGTGATCTTCGGCGCGGTCATCGACGAGGGCATGGGCGACGCCATCTCGATCACGGTCATCGCGACCGGCTTCGGGCGGACCGAGGAGCGGCGCGCCGCCGAACCGGCCTTCAATGGCCGCGGGGCCGGACTACCGGGTGCGTTCTCCGGGGCCGGTGTGTCCGCCGGCGCGGCCGCGCACGCGGGATCGCCGCGCATCATTCCGATGACGCAGCCGGCCGTGCGCCAGGCTCCGGCGCCGGTCATGGTCCACGCCTCGCTGGACGACGAGGAACTGGCGGAACTCGACGGGCTG
>JANOOP010000357.1:0-6092 GCA_031421415.1 Candidatus Eiseniibacteriota bacterium | reverse complement strand
CGGGCGCGGGGACACAGAAGAGGGGGTCGCTGATGATGTTGTCCAGCCCGAACACCTCGCTCCCGCCACCCCCGACCGCCGTGCTTCGCACGTCCGAGCAGGTGAACTCCACCGTGCTCGCCGCGTCGGCGGTCCAGGCCTCGCTTCCGTCGCCGGTCGCGCTATTGCCCCAGAGGATGCTCCGGTCGAACGTGACCCGGCCGCCGTTCGCGACGTACGCGCCCTCCGCCGAAGCGAATACGGCTCCAGGAGCAGTTCCACGCGTGCGCCATCGAGCGTCAGGGAGACGCTGGTAGCACCGTTTGGAGCCGCGATCGTGTGCGGAGTCTCCTGCGACATTCGCACCAGGCCGAGAGCAGCCGGATGGAGCGCGCTAGCCGCCTCCTGGGATGCGGCGGCGGTCTGGGCCATCGGCAGGAGGCCGATGGCAACGACAAGGCTATAGAGTCGAGCCAGGCGGCGCAGAGGCATCGCCACTCTCCTTCTGGTTGTCCGTCGAGGTGCGAAGCGGAAGGGCTGGTCGTACTCGCCCCCACGAGCACGGTCACAACTTTAGGAAGGAACAGCAGGAGGCATGCCTGGGGCTAAGGTGTTGTGGATATGCCGGTTGGCTTATATGGGGCTGTGTCGATCGGGTACACAAACTCGCGGAATTGGCCGCGATCGCCCGATCTGCCCTGGCACCCTGGGAGGGCGCTTCGTCGCTACGGACCAGCGATCGTGGGATGCCCCTCGGCCTTCCACGCCAGGAGTCCGCCGGCCATGCTGGCCACCTGCGTGTACCCGGCGGCCAGCAGTACGCCGCGCCCGGCCTTGCTCCGGTTTCCCGACCGGCAGACGACCACGATCTCCCGATCGCGCGGCACTTCGGTTACTCTCGCCTCGAGTTCACCGAGCGGAATGAGCGTGGAGCCGGTGACGTGCGCCACGGCCCACTCGTCGGGCTCGCGCACGTCGAGCAGAAAGCTCCCCTTCTCCTGCATGGCGATCGCCTGCGCCACCGAGATCTCCTGCGGAACGTCCCCCTTGGTGGCGGGCCGGTTCGTGAAGAGTGCGGTGACGACTCCGATGGTCAGGAGCGCGATCACAGCCAGCCACAGCCATTTTCTATCGGGGCTCGCGCCCGGTGTCGCCGTTCCCTGGTTCATGGTGGTTCTCCTCCGTGTTCATGGCTCGGGCCCCGGCGGACTTGGCCGCCGGGGCTCCGATCCTCAACGCTGATCCGATGCGGCTACGAAGTCGCGCCGGGCTTCGTCTGGATGGTGACGGACCCGTCGAGCGTGACCTTCATCTTCTGGCCCGCCGGGAGCACGATCTGGTCGCCCTTCGTGGCGATCGCCACGCCCGTTCCAATGACGGCGCCAGCCACGGCGCCCTTGGCGATGTCGTCTTTACCGCCCAGAACTCCGCCGATGATTCCGCCCGCGACGGCGCCGCCACCGACTTCGAGCACGCTCTCCTTGGTGTCGCCCTTGCCCGTGAGCCGGAACGGCGTGGCCGAGATCGTATAGCTCTTGCCGTCCGGCATGACCAGCTCGGTGAAACGAAGCGTGAGTTCCGCGCCGCCCCCGATCCGGCCGGCTCCTTCGACGTGCGTGATCTCGCCGTTGATCGTGGCGCCTGCCGGCACCACGGTCATCGCGTTGACAAGGACGTTCTCCAGCGTGCGAAGCGCCAGCTTGTCGCCGACGTGATTCTTTCCCGTGTCGATCGTGTTCTGAAGCGCGGCTACAATCGTCGTTCCGGAGAGCAGCGTCTCCGTCTTGTCACCGTCCGCAACGGCGCTTCCCCGCCCACATCCAGCGCCCCAGAGGGCGACGGCCGCAAGCACCGCGATGGCGCTCGCGCGTCGAATCCGCATTCCCGATGTCGAGTTATTCATGTAATTCTCCTCTCCCTAGGTTCTGTCACTCCTTCAGTCACCGCCCGACCGCACAACATCTTCAAGAGCGACCCGTGCTCCGGCCCGCGGCCGGTGTTTTCGTGAAGGGCGCCATGAGCAACCAGAACATCACGAACGCCAGCGCATCAGCCGCGAGAATGTACCAGGGCCACGGCCCCAAGACATCGAGGATCGACGGCTGGGACGGTTTGCTGCGGAGATAAAGGTAGTTCTTGCCGGCCGTGGCGTCGAGGATGCCGGCCAGCACGGCATAGGCGTTCGTGATCCAAAAGACGCGGAGGTTCGCGCCGGGCCGCGGGCGGATCCCGGCACCGAACACCATCGCGATCGCGGCGATCGCGACCGCGCCGTGAAGCGCGAAGAACGCGAGGCAGCGCGAGTCGGGGAAGCCCCAGTCCACATCAGGGGTCAACATGGCGATCAGCGTTCCGGACAAGCCCCAGAAGTAGAGCAACTCGCAGGCGAGGGGGCCGCCGCTGAGAAGCGCCCAGACGGCGACGAGCACCGCCAGGTCGCAGAGCTCGAGGGGGAGGATGTCGAGCCAGTCGAGACCCCGAAGCGGGAGCGAATTCGAGAGAGCGAAACCGAGGCCGCCCACGAGCAGCGCCGCCGCCGCGAGGAGCGCGAGGGTGCCTAGGTGTTCGAGTCCGAAGCGCTCGAAGGGCCTCATCGGAGTCTCATCTCCGAACGCGGGGGGTCGCGACCGCGTTCCGGTCTACCTCTGATATGTCCCCACGAGTTGCCCCGTCGCGAGGAGATGCCCCTTCATGGCCCGCTCGAGGTCAGGGGCCGCCGTAGCCGACCCGCTTGAAATCGTTCTTCCCTTGCACTCCGATGCCCTTGACGACTGGATCCGTCGGCACGCCTTCTCGCAGCGTGGTTCGGTCGGCGGCGATACCATAGAGCACCCAGTGCACCCAGGTTCCCATCGGCGCGTCGGGGTCGTCGCAGATCAGCGCGAGGCTCTTCGTTCCCTCGGGCGGATCGATCCAGTCGAGCGGAGGAGAGACATCGGCACCATCGCAGGTGTATCGGGACGGTACGGCGCCGCCGTCCGCGAAGGCGGGGCTGGTCAGTTCGAGATTCATCTTAGGACCTCCACACCGGAATAGTACTCCCGATGAGTCGTCCCATGAGTGCCCCGAACCCCAGCGGCGCCAGCCTGGAGTTCCCCCGCTTTCATGGACGGGTAATGGTGGAGGGGTAGTCGGTCTCGGCGTATTGTCGCGTAAGATCCTGCACCGCAGCGCATTCCGACGAACCGCGACGCCCGACAGCGTACCGGACGATCACAAGTGCGCCAATTCCTTCCTACGTCTCCTTGTGGAACCGTACACCGAAGCGTAGCCTTGCTTCGCTGGGTAGCCTGCAGTCTCGGATGCGCCGTGCAGGAAGGAACTCCCGACCTGGTTTCATGACCTCTATGGTTAAGGGCCGAGGCGCACCCGACACCCCTCCATCGCACCGCCCCTCGGCCTTCGCCCTTCGAATTCCGGCACCAGTCGGTCGCGCCGCATCGCAGCTCCGAATCCTCGGCGAAGCGCACGCGATGGACCTCCATCGACTACCCCGTTGCCGTGTGCCGGGGCAACGGAAAGGAGAGTCCACCATGAGACGATTCCTGATTCTCGCTGTCGGTCTCGCACTCTGCCTCGCAGCCAACGCTTGCACGCGACTAGAGGCCGCGCGGCCGATGGACGGGCGGGGGCAGGGGGAACTTCCGAAGCAGAAGCTCGCGACCCGCGACGCCCTGCCGGCCGACCTCGGGGATTTGGTCGGCGTGACGTCGAGCGCGGACCACCCGGACTGGGCCCAGGCCTGGTTCATGCGACCCGACAAGTCGATCGCGGTCGTGTGGATCAACGCGCGCACCGGCTACATGCTCGAGGACATGCTGATCATTCCTCGGCGCTAGGTGCGTGGAGGAACCGCACGTGACCCCCGATGGAAAGGAAGGTCGATCATGGGTTCGGATCTCTGGGCAAGCATGATGAGTCGCGTCCTCTTCTTCGCGGCGTTTCTGCTTCTCGCGATCGCGGTAATCGAGCGACTCGTCAACTACTTCGGATTCACGATTCTCGGAGCGGGCTATACGCCCGGGCGGATGCTGGAGTTCGCCGGCATCATGCTCTTGTTCGTGATCGCGCTGCTCTTGCGGCAGACGCGGGAGGAACTTCGGCGCAAAGGAGCTTGAGGACCGTTCGTGCGTGACAGCGACCGGGAGATCTGACACCACACGCCGTCGAATGGATACGGGCCCCGGCAACTTTCGCCGGGGCCCGTACCCCGATCCAGGCTTGGCCGCGACTTCGGCATTGATCGTGCCATACAATAGTCCGGAGATCGCGCCGTGGAGCACCGGAGCGGCGACAACGCAAAGGGGCCCTTGCCACTAGCGGGGCGCCGCGTCGAAGCACACGACCTGACAACCTGGCAGGTCGGTGATGAGCCTGTCAGGAGGGGAATGCCATGGCCACCAAACTCGAGGAACCGAAGGGTGAGAAGACCGCCACAATTTCCGTCAACGGGATCTCGGCCGAGCTGCCGCTGGTTACCGGCACCGAGCAAGAGACCGCGATCGACATCGAGAAGCTCCGCGTCGCGACGAATCTCATCACCCTCGACCCCGGCTTCGGAAACACGGGATCGTGCAAGAGCGCGATCACCTTCATCGACGGGGAAAAGGGCATCCTGCGCTACCGGGGCTACCCGATCGAAGAGCTGGCGGCGAAGAGCACGTTTCTCGAGGTCGCCTGGCTCCTCATCCACGGCGAACTCCCCACGCACGCCGAGCTCGAAGGATTCACGGGCGAGGTAACCATCCACACCATGTTGCACCAGGACTTCGGCCGCTTCTTCGACGCCCTCCCGAAGGACGCCCACCCCATGCCGGTCTGCGCCGCCGCGGTCGGGGCGCTCGCCACGTTCTACCAGCAGCCCGAGAGCGACCAGCAGATCCACGACACCATCATCCGCTTGATCGCGAAGATGCCGACCATCGCCGCGTCCTCGTACAAGCACTCGATCGGGCAGCCGTTCAACTACCCGATGAATCGGCTCGACTATTCCTCGAACTTCCTGCGTATGATGTTCGCCGTCCCCTGCGAGGACCACGAGGTCGACCCGATCCTCGCCCGCGCCCTCGACCTGCTCCTCATCCTCCACGCGGATCACGAACAGAACTGCTCCACCAGCACGGTCCGCATGGTCGGCAGCTCCATGGCGAATCTCCCCGCCAGCATCGCCGCCGGCATCAGCGCGCTCTGGGGGCCGCTCCACGGCGGGGCGAACCAGCAGGTCATCGAGATGCTCGAGCGGATCGAAGCCGAGGAAGGATCCGCCGACAAATTCCTGGCGAAGGCCAAAGACAAGAACGACACCACCAGGCTTATGGGATTCGGCCACCGCGTCTACAAGAGCTACGATCCCCGCGCGGCCATTCTCAAGAAGGCGTGCGGCGACGTGCTCCAACGGATGGGCGGTCCGAGCCGACTTCTGGAGATCGCGATGCGGCTCGAAGAGTTGGCGCTCAAGGACGAGTACTTCGTCAGCCGGAAGCTCTACCCCAATGTCGATTTCTACTCCGGCGTGATCTACAAGGCGCTCGGCATTCCCGTGAACATGTTCACGGTGATGTTCACGATCGGACGGCTCCCGGGCTGGATCGCGCAATGGCTCGAGATGCGGCGCGACAAGGACTTCCGCATCGCCCGCCCCCGCCAGATCTACATCGGATCGCCGAAGCGGACGTACGTCCCGCTGGCGGACCGGGGGTAGTTTCGCGAGTTCGCCGCCGAACAAGTCCATTGCCCGTCGGAGGTGGGGAGCGTTATCCTAACGCGATGACGCTCTCCGCCCGCCACCTGCTCGCCGCGCTCTCCCTCATCGTGGCGACCTCCCTCGCACCCGCGCCGGGAGCGGCTCAGCGCTTCGTCGCCGCCGCGGACAGCCTTTACCCGCGAATCAAGTACGCGGACTCCCTGGTCTCGGCCAACGAGCGCTGCATGGTGGCTCAGCAGAAACTGAACCTGCGCGTCCGCCCCATCTACGTGAACGGCGTGCCGATGGGATTTTGCTGAGGCGGCTGCCCCCGGATCTTCGTGCAAGGTCCCGAGCCGTTCCTGAAGGCGCTCAAGATCGGCGTGCCCTGTCTGGTCCGAAACGGCAACCAGGCCGTCGTCGACTCGAC
>JANOOP010000356.1:0-12808 GCA_031421415.1 Candidatus Eiseniibacteriota bacterium | reverse complement strand
CGAGAAGCATCCGTTCCCCCGCCACCGCGGGGGCGGGGTGGGGGCGCACTCTGATCCTCGCCTCCACCCCCAGCGCGGCCAGGACGCGGCCCCCCCCACGCCGCCCGTCGCCGATGGCGTGGGCCACCGTCCCCTCGCCCGTCGCGAAGTCCCCGGAGACGAAAAAGTTCGTGTCGCCCGCGCCGTTCCGAACGCGGCCCGCGACGATCGTGCCCCCGGCGGGGAGAAGACTCCAGTCGGCCGACTGGCCGAGCGCGAGAAGGACGTGGTCGCAGTCGAGACGCGTGGTGCGGCCGGTGACGATCGGGCT
This sequence comes from Candidatus Eiseniibacteriota bacterium, assembly GCA_031421415.1. Classification (GTDB taxonomy): domain Bacteria; phylum Eisenbacteria; class RBG-16-71-46; order SZUA-252; family SZUA-252; genus SZUA-252. The sequence continues at coordinate 12,498 of JANOOP010000356.1, read as the reverse complement.
CCGCCGGCCGCTCGCGTCGGGCTCTCCCATCTCCACCTCGGCCAGCTCCAGCGCGGCCAGGCGCAGATGACCGAAGAACGCGGTCGGCTGGCGCTGAAAAAGGAACGCGATCCCCTCGCGGTGCGCCTCCTCGATCTCCTCGCGAATGGCCGGCATTTCTTGAAGCGTGCGCCGGTAAGCCACGGTGACCGACGCGGCGCCGGAGCGAAGGGCGCTCCGCGCGCAATCCATCGCCGTGTTGCCTCCCCCCAGGACGACGACGTGTCCCTGGAGACGAACGCCTCCCTCCATGTTCACGCGATGCAGGAAGCGCACTCCCTGCTCGATCCCCGAGAGGCGGGCGCCGGGAGTGTCGAGCCCGGTCAGGCGCATGAAGCCGGCGGCCAGAATGACCGCGTCGTACTCCACGGCAAGCGCATCGAGATCGTCATGGTCGAGGAAATGGCCGGTGCAGGCGCGCACGCCGGTATCGAGGATCGCCTCGATCTCGCGATCCACGACGTCGCGGGGGAGCCGGTAGGACGGAATCCCGGTGCGAAGGACGCCTCCGAGTTCCTTCTCGCCCTCGAAGAGCGTCACGCGGTGGCCCACGAGCGCCAGCTCGTTCGCCGCGGCGAGACCGGCCGGGCCGCTTCCGACGACGGCGATCTGGCGCGGCAGGCGCGCGGCACGAATGGCGCGCGGCGCGGGCTCGGCGTGGTCGCCGATCCAGCGCTCGAGGGAGCGAATATTGACCGCGCCGTCAAGGTGGCGCCGGTTGCACCCCTCCATGCATGGCGCCGGACAGACGCGGCCGCAAATCGAGGCGAGCGGCTGGGTCCGGCGCAGGACCTCGGCCGCCGCCGGCGCTCCATCGTGGAGCAGCGTCTGAATGAACCCGATGACATCGTTCCCCGCGGGGCACCAGGCGTTGCAGGGCGCCAGGTGCTCCACGTAGCGCGGAAGCTGCGTCCGCCACGAGCCGGTCTTCAGCCCGGTCGGCGCGCTCTCGACGTGGCGCGTGAGAGGGAGGACGTCGCTCCCGTGAATCGGCGGCGCGGTGACGTGGTGGGTCGTCGCCAGATTCTTCGCCTCGCCCAGCGCCACGGCGTCGTACGCCTCGCGCGCCGCGGCGAGATTCCGCTCCAGTCCGAGATCGCGGTACGCCCCCTCGAGCGCCTCCATGGGGAGACCGAGCGCGCGGACGTAGGCGCCGGCGATGGTCGTGTTCACGATCACCACCGAGCGGGTGCCGATGCCGTGCTTCCGCGCGATGGCGGTGGCGTCCACAGCCGCGACGCGGTAGGCGCCGAAGCGGGCGGCGAAATCGGCCGGAGACTTCGGCGTGTTCACGAGGAGAAGTCCGCCGGGCACGAGCCCCGCGACAACGTCGTCCCCGAGCAGGGTCGGGTCGAGCACGAGGAGGTGATTCGGCGCGTAGACCTTGTTCCGGTTGGTGATCGGCTCGTCGCTGACGCGCGTGTAGGCGCGAACCGGAGCGCCGGAGCGCTCGCCGGCGTAGTCGCCGAAGGTCTGAACGCTCTTTCCGAGCCGGACGTAGATCGAGGCGAGAATCTTGGCGCACGTCACGCCGCCCTGTCCGCCGCGTCCGTGGAGTCTGATTTCGAGGGTCATGGCGCCGATGGAGGGGCGCAGGGAATGTGCCATGATTCGCGGGTTCTGGATGGCGTCCGTAACGACTGGAAATAAAATAAGTTACGGCAACACCTGCAGTGGTCCGGCGACGCCGTGGAGCTCGGGTAGGGGTGACGCCACGTCAGTAGGACCTGACATTTTGGCCGATGAGCGACCACCGCTCCTAGAATCCGCATGTTCTGTCAGAGCCACGCGATGTGACGCACCGTAGCCACCGAGCCAGACACGAGGGGTGGGCCGATCCGAGACGCCATCCCCTAGGTGGCGGCCGACATGGCCAACAGAGATCGCCCACTTCCGGGCTGAGCGCGACCTCTCTCGCCTGTGTGATAATGGCCGGTGCGGCCCCTGCTTCAGCCGGTCCCGGGAGACGTCCGCCGGCGGCCGCGATTCTCGCATCCCACGGGAGGCGGCCATGTCCGCGTCTGGCCACACATCGTCGCCTTTGCCCGAGTCGGTTCTCGCGGAATTCCTCGCGGCCCACCCCGACTACGAATCGACGCGCCTGCTCGATGAGTTGCGGGCCACGGAGTACGCGCGCCTCGATCGCTCGGGGCAGATCTATCTCGACTACACCGGCGGAAGTCTCCACGCCGCGTCGCAACTGACGCGGCATCATGAAGAGTTGAGCACCCACGTCTTCGGAAACCCGCACTCGAACAGTCCGACCTCGCGGGCCATGACCGAACGGGTCGAGGCCGCCCGGGCTCACGTGCTCCGGTACTTCAACGCGCCCCCCGAGGAGTACCTGGCCGTCTTTACGCCGAACGCGAGCGGCGCGTTGCACGAGATCGGGGAGGCCTATCCCTTCGCCCCGGGTTCGCGCTATCTGCTCACGTTCGACAATCACAACTCGGTGAACGGAATCCGGGAGTTCGCGCGCGCCAAGGGGGCCGGGGTCACCTACACGCCCTTGACCCGCGAGTTGCGCGTCGATCGGGCCGCCCTGGCCGCGGAGCTCCGCCGGCCCGGCGCCGGAGGCGCGAATCTCTTCGCGTTTCCGGCCCAATCGAATTTCAGCGGCGTGCAACACCCGCTCGGCCTGATCGCGGAGGCGCAGGCGGCGGGGTGGGACGTCCTTCTCGACGCGGCGGCGTTCGTCGGCACGAACCGGCTCGACGTGGCGCGGTGGAAACCCGATCTCGTCGCGCTCTCCTTCTACAAGATGTTCGGTTACCCGACCGGCATCGGCGCGCTCCTGTTGCGGCGGAGCATGTTCGAGAAATTCCGCCGCCCCTGGTTCGCCGGCGGCACGATCCGGATCGCCACCGTTCAGGGCGACAGCTTCTTCCGGGCGACGGACGCCTCGGCGTTCGAGGACGGAACGATCGACTACCTGAGCATTCCAGCCGTGGGGCATGGCCTGGGGCATCTCGAATCGATTGGGATCGACCAGATCCATCGTCGCGTTCGCTGTCTCACCACCTGGCTCCTGGGACGGATGACCGCGCTGCGGCACGCGAACGGGAAGCCGATCGTCCGCGTCCACGGTCCGGCCGACTCCGAGGCCCGGGGTGGGACGATCGCGTTCAATCTCCTCGATCCGGAAGGACACGCCTTCGACATCCGGCGCGTGGAGGAGCTGGCGGCCGAGGCGCGCATCTCGCTTCGCACGGGCTGCTTCTGCAATCCCGGGGCAGGGGAGGCGGCGTACGGGTTGAGCGCCGAGCAGATCGGTCACTTCTTCCACGATCCGGCCGGAATGAGCTTCGACGATCTCCGCGAACGGATCCGCCGAGAGTATGGACTGGAGGTCGGCGCGATCCGGATCTCGGTCGGAATCGCGAGTAATCTGGCCGACGTTCACGCATTCCTCGAGTTCGCGGGTCGATTCCGCGACCGGACGGTCTCGGTAGTCGGATTCGCGGCCCCGCCCAGCGCGTGCGCCATTCCGCTCCGGGACGGCTCGTAGCGCGCCGGCCCACGGACACCAGCAGTTCCACTTCACGATGCCTCACCCTCACACCACCAGGGAGGATTCACGATGTCGAGATACCAGGGACGCCGCGTTGCCGCGCTGCTCGCGATCGCGGGCGCGGCGCTGCTCGCCGGATGCAATCCGGAGGAGTACGTCGTGGCCAAGATCGAGCCGACGCAAGGGAACAGCGCAACCGGCGAGGTTCGGTTCTTCCAGGTGGAGACGGGCGTGCGAATCGTCGCGTCCCTATCCGGACTCGCGCCCGGGAAGCACGGATTCCATCTCCACGAGAAGGGAGACTGCTCCGCGCCCGACGCGATGTCGGCGGGAGGGCACTACAACCCGCTCGGCGCGCCGCATGGTAGCCCCGACGCGAATCGCGCCGCGCGCCACCTCGGCGATCTGGGGAATCTGGATGCCGACGCTTCCGGCAAGGCGGCCTACGACCGTGTGGATTCGCTCCTCGTCTACGCCGACCTGGCCGGGCTCTCGGTCCTGGTGCACGGCAAGGAAGACGACCTGACGTCGCAGCCAGTGGGGAACGCAGGACCGCGCATCGGGTGCGGCGTGGTCAAAGCCAGGGAGTGATCGTCGTCGTCGGAGCCGGCGCGGCCGGCTTCATGGCGTCCATCTTCGCGGCGGGCGGTCCGGGCGCGTCCGGGGCCGCCCGGGGCGCGTCGGCCGGCCCCTCGCCGCGCGTTCTCCTGCTCGAGAGAACGCACGAGGGGGGAAAGAAGATTCTCATGAGCGGCGGGGGCCGCTGCAACGTCCTCCCCTCCGAGCTCGATCCCGCGCGATACGTCACCGCCTCCTCGCCGAACACGATGAAGAAGATTCTTCTCTCCTGGCCGCTTCGCGAGCAACGCCGCTTCTTCGAGGAGACGCTCGGCATGCCGCTCGCCCTCGAGGAAGAGACGGGGAAGCTCTTCCCGGTGACGAACAAGGCGCGCGACGTGCGCGATCGACTTCGAGCGCTGGCGGAGCGCCTGGGCGTCGAGGTGCGGTGCGACGCCTGCGTGACCGGCCTGGAACCCGCGGCGTCGGGTGGGTGGCGCCTCCTGCTGGCCGGCGGCGAGGAAATCGAGGCCGCGTGCGTCATCGTGGCGATGGGTGGACTTTCGGTCCCCGCCACGGGGAGCGACGGCACCGGGATCGACATCGCCCGCCGCCTGGGGCACACGATCCACGATCTCTACCCGGCGCTCACGCCGCTCACCGCGACGCCGCATCGCTACGCTCCGCTCTCGGGTGTTTCGCTCCCCGTCACGATCGCGGCCCCCGGCGCGAAACCGCGCTTCGTCACGCAGGGCGGATTCCTCTTCACGCACAAGGGCTACAGCGGGCCAGCCGTGCTGAACGCGTCCCATCTCGCGATCCTCTCGAAGCGGGCGGGCGGGCCGCGCCAGACGTTCCTGGTGCAATGGACGCCGCTCGACGCGGAGGCCTGGGACCGCCTTCTTCGCGAGGGCGAGGGAACGGTGGGAGGCGTCCTCCGGCGTCACGTGCCGGCGAGGCTGGCCGACGCGCTCCTGGCCGATTCGGAAGTGTCGGGAACCCTTCCGCTCGCGCATCTCGACCGCGATGCGCGCCGGCGGGTGGTGGACGCGATGACGCGCCATCCGCTGCCATGGACCGGCGACGAGGGCTACGGAAAGGCGGAGGTGACCGGAGGGGGCGTGGCGCTGGAGGAAGTCGATCCGAGAACGCTGGAGAGCCGGATCCACCCGGGGCTCCATCTCTGCGGGGAGATCCTCGATGCGTTCGGCCCGATCGGGGGATACAACTTCGCCTGGGCATGGGCCACGGGACGCGCGGCGGGAGCGTCGGCCCGGGAAAGTGTTCTGAAACGCGAAGCGGGGCGTCACCCGTAGGCAACGCCCCGCCGCTTGTTCTACGAATTCTGGTCCGGGTGACTACGCCTTGCGGACGTTCGCCGCCTGAAGACCCTTGGGTCCTTTCGTCACATCGAACTCCAAGCGCTCGCCCTCGGCCAGCGTCTTGAAGCCTTCACCGGTGATCGCCGAGTAGTGAACGAACACGTCCTCGCCGTTCTCCTGCTGGATGAAACCAAAACCCTTCGACTCGTTGAACCACTTCACAGTTCCTACAGCCACTATGTACTCCTTAGGATACCGGGGCAATCGCCCCAACTCGCCGCCCTTCCAGGCAGCCAACCCGGCCTGGATGGCCGGGCCTCCGGACGAAAATTTGTCCGGATACAATAAAAGCCGCAGGAGAATTCCCCTGCGGCGATTGCTCACGTCTAAACGTTACGCACGACCGACAGGCAACTTCTACTTGCACGAAGTATCGGCGGGAGTGCGCGCGAAGTAAAGCGGTTTTTTCGGACCGTTCATCTTGCCCCGTGGACGGGGCGGAGGGACGCCTTTCACCGGGGCCGAGTATCGCATATCCCACTCGGATAGCACGAGTTCCGAAGCCCGAAGTCACGACTGGCCGCTAGCGCCCGCCGCGCTCCGCCCGCATCGGCCGGAGCGCGAGCTGGCCGCGGCGGGAGAGATCGATCGATTGTCCCAGGATGCGGAGCGCCTCCTGCGGCGCATGAAATCCGCTCGAGTTCTCCGCCTCCACGAAGTCGAGATAGAACTGGGATTTCCTCTGGAACTGCTGCGCCTTCCGAAACGCACTCAGCGTGTCGCCCGCCGCCCGCGCCGACTTGAGGTCGTCCAGCAGGTCGAGCAGGGCGTCCATCGCCTCGTTCCGCATCGAGTGCACGCGGTCCTGACTCGCTTCGGCCCGCTCCTTCAACTCCTCCTCCGGCCAGCGGTGGCAGGTCTGGCACGCCCGGCTGATGTTGAGCAGCGGACTGCGAACATGGTGGTCGCTGATCTTCATGGCCCCCACGCGCGTGTAGGGCATGTGGCAATCGGCGCAGGCCACGCCGGAACGGGCGTGAATTCCCTGGCTCCACAGCTCGAATTCGGGATGCTGCGCCTTCAAGGCCGGCGCTCCCGTCTCCGCGTGCGTCCAGTCCTTGTGCCCCACGGAGTCGTAATAGGCCACGATCCGCTCCACTTGGAGTCCGAGGTGCCACGGATAGGTAAGGCGCTTCTCCGGACCCTTGAAGTAGTACTCGACATGGCACTGGCCGCAGACGAACGAGCGCATCTCCTGGCGCGTGGCCATGACGTTGACGTCGTAGTTCGGCACTCCCTGCGAGGCCTTGAACACCCTCATTCCCTCGATGAATGCCGGACGCGTCACGCGGAGCGCCATCGACTCCGGATCGTGGCAGTCGATGCAGGCGACCGGGTGCTTCACCTGCTTCCTCGCCTCCGCGTAGGGAAGCGGGTTCAACACTTCGAAACCCTTGACGAGATCTCCGCCACCGGCGCGCCGGTAGGGAACGACCATCGAGGCATGGCAATGGAGGCAGGATCCGGGCTGCTTCGCCGCCTGCTGGCGCTCGGTGAACATCTGGTCCGCCAGCATGAAGGCGTGGCCCCGTTCCTCCCGGAAGTCGACCGAGAAGGCGTAGCCGGCCCACATCCGCTTGAGCCGCGGATCCTCCGCCAACCGCGACTGCGCGACGACCGAACGCGGATCGGCGTTCGTGGGCGTGCGGGGCACCGCCTCGCTCCCGCCGAACCGAGTGCGAATCTGGTCCACGGTGCGTCGATAGCCGTCGTACTGAAGCGGGAAGTTCTTTCCCCAGATGGCAGGATCTTCCGTCTCCTCGGTTAGCTCGACGACGCGGTAGAAGGGGTTCCTCGCCTCCTGCTTTCGCTCGAAGATGTTCACGAGCAACGCCGTGACCCCGGCGCCCGCCACGGCGGCGACGACGACGGCGATCAAGACGGTTCGGGCGCGGCCCTGGATCGGCGCGGGACGGCCGGGACGAGGCGGGACGTTCTCAGCCACGGGAATCCTCCTGGTCGAAACTTCCCAGCGGCGCGAAGTCCTCGTGCCCCACGCCGTGGTGGCAGCGGATGCACGAGAGGGGACCACGCTCCGGGGGAACGGTTGCATGAGAGGCCGCCGCGTGCGCGGAGGGCCGGCGTTCGATCGCGACACCCGCGTCGATCGCATCGACGATTTCCTCGTGGCAGTGGCGGCAGGCCGCCTCCGTCACGGCACGGTTCGACCTCGTGATCCGGATCGGCTCGGGGAACCATCCGGTCGTGAACATGAGGGAATGGCGAAAGCCGTTCGCAGCCTTCACCGCCAGTTTCGGAAGGAGCGCGTGCGGCGCGTGGCAGTCGTTGCAGGCCGCCACGGCGCGATGGCTCCCCTGCAACCACGAGTCGTACTGCGCCTGCATGACGTGGCAATTGGCGCAGGCGGCCGCGTCGTGGCCCAGGTACGAGGCCCCTTTCGCGTAGAAGAATGTGAAGCCGGCCACGCCGAACGTGGCGCCCACCAAGCCGCCGATCAGCCAGCCCACGAGGCTCATTGGTCTCACGGGCGGGAGTATGGCCCAGACCGGGCGCCGCCGTCATCCTATCGTCGCCTGGACAGCCGGCCCCGGGTAGCGCATCGTACGGGGCCGAGTCGTCTGCGAACGGAACGGGAGAGAACCATGACCACCACGCTCATTCTCGGCGGAGGATTCGGCGGCCTCACCTGCGCCCGCGCGCTCCGCGCCGCGCTTCCGCCGGAGCACAGAATCGTCGTCGTCGATCGCGCGCCGCTCTTCTTCGTCGGCGCCACGAAGACCTGGGTGATGATCGGAGAGAAGACGGCGGAGGAGATCACGCGCCAGCGCGCGACGCTCCTCCCGCTGGGGGTGGAGCTGATCCAGGCCGACGTCGTGCGCATCGACGCGGCGACCCGCGAGGCGCAGACGACGGCGGGCGCCTTCCGTGGCGATCATCTCGTCATCGCGCTCGGGAGCGAGCAGGAGATCGGCGCGGTCCCGGGACTACCGGAAGCGGCCCATTCCTTCTATGGACTTCTCGACGCGCTCCAGTTGCGCGCCGCGCTGGAGACCTTCGGCGGCGGCCGGATCGTCCTGCTGATTCCCCGCGTCCCCTTTCCCTGCCCCCCGGGGCCCTACGAGGGAATGCTCCTCATCCACCATTTGATGACGCGCCGCGGCCTGCGCGAGAAGTGCACGCTCGACGTCTGGACCGTGGAGAAGTCGCCGATGGCCACGGCGGGCGCCGAGATGGGGAAGGCGGTCGTGGCGCTGCTCGAGGAACGGGGGATCGGCTTCCATCCGCTGCAGAAGGTGGCGCGAGTGGAACCGTCGCGAAAGGCCGTTCGGTTCGAAGACGGGTCGGAGGCTCTCTTCGACCTCCTGATCGCCGTTCCGCCTCACCGGGTCCCGCGCGTCGCGGTCGACTCGTGGCTGGCCCCGCCGGAGGGGTGGATCCCGGTCGATCCGTCGACGCTCGCCGTCAAGTCACCGAGCGCCGCGTCCCACGTCTACGCGATCGGCGACGTCACGAGCGTGCCGCTTCCGGGTCGCTGGGCACCCGACGTGCCGCTGGCGCTTCCCAAGGCCGGGGTGATGGCGGCGGCGCAGGGGGAAGTCGTCGCGGCGAACATCGCCGCCGCGGTCCGCGGCGAGGGGCCCGTGGCGTCCTACGATGGCTCTGGCTACTGCTTCATCGAGGTCGGGGGGAAGCGCGCCCTGCGGGGAGACGGATCGTTCTTCCAGATGCCTCATCCCGTCATGAGCGCGACGCTGCCCGACGAAGCGTGCTACCGAAGCAAGGAAGCGTGGATCGATTCGATGCTGGCGCCGAGGCGCTAGGGGCGCTACTTCGCGACCACGGCCCGGCCGCGCGTCTCGCCGTCGGCGGTTCGGAGCCGATAGAAGTAGACCCCCGACGGGAGCGCGCCGCCGCGGTCGTCCCGCCCATCGATCTGCAACCGGTGGCGCCCCTCGGGTAGGAATCCCCTTTCGGAGCCGCCCCGCCGTCTGTGGTTCAGCGGTGGTTCGCTCGGTTAGCCGAGACGAACGTTAGCCGCCTGAAGTCCCTTCGGTCCCTTGACGATATCGAACTCGCAACGCTGCCCTTCGGCCAGCGTCTTGAAGCCCTCGCCCTGAATCGCTGAGTAGTGGACGAATACGTCCTCGCCACCCTCCTGCTGGATGAACCCGAAACCCTTCGACTCGTTGAACCACTTCACCGTCCCAACAGCCACTTTCTACTCCTTCGCTAACTTGGGCTTACGCCCACTCCACGCCACCCCGGAGGGCGGCATGCCCGGCCACTTTGGTCGGGCGCCCACGGGCGACGAATCGCCCTGAAACAAAAAAACCGCAGTAGTGAATCCTGCGGTGCTTGTTCGCTTCTTTCGATGCGCCCTACCGTCAGGCTAACTACTTGGATAAAAGTATCGGCAGATCGATTCAGGTTGTCAACGCGATTTCGGGGTCCGTTTGGCCGTGCGCGGGCGCTCCGGTGCAGCCACCGCGCCGCCCGCGCGGGAGTGAAATTCCGCTACAGAAGATCGCTCCGGCTGCCGATCCCTACGACGATAGCCCACGTTGTGCGCCACGGCTGTCGGGGGATCAGATCCAAATGGACAATCACGAGCGAGGTTGGGAAAAGAAGCCTGGCCGTCCGGACGTCCCGCTTCCGGAATGGAACGGCTCCTACTGGGGCGATCCCAAGAAGTTGCCGCGCGTGGTGCAGAAACTGAAGCAGAAGCGGAGGCTCACGCCGGAGGAGAAGGCGGAGCTGCTCTGGCGCTTCCACGAACTCGATCAGGTCGACCGGCGCCGAACGCAGGTTCGCATCGCGGCGTTGCTCGTGCTTCTTGTGCTCGTGACCGGCGCGGCGGTCTGGCTCTACCTCAATCCGCAGCCCTGGATCGCGGACCGACTCCTCCAGATCGTCGATCCCGGCGCCGCGGCGTAGTCTCGGCGCGGGCCCTACTCGTTCCTCCAGAGCGCCGGCGGCTTGTCCCATCCCACCAGGCACGCCGAGAGCCGCCAGTAGCCATGGTGCCCCTCCGAATTCTTCGGCCGCATCCCCTCCACCGCGAAGCGCACCCTGTGCGTTCCGGGTGTGAGATGGTCGGTGAGATCGAACTCCACGGGCGGGCGGTGTCATGGGGTCTCGTACCGCCGGATGTACTCCTTCACGCGGAGCTTCCTCGCCGTGTTGTCGCTGCTCATGTAGCGGATCGTCCCGAAGATAGGACGCTCCGGGCCCCAGGCGCGGTCGTAGCGCCCCAGCGTCCAGAAGGTCCCGCTGTAGGAGTTGGGGTTCCGCCCGTCGAGCGACCACTTGTTCATGAGATGGATCATCGCCGCCAGGGCGTCGCGCGGCGTGGCAGACCTCTCGAGGATCTTCCTCCCCCAAAGCATCCGCAAGTAGTTGTGAAACCACCCCTCGCGTTTCAGCTGGTTCATGGCCGCGTTCCAGAGCGAGTCGTACTGGTCGTAGTCGGCGCGGTGGGAGCAGAAGTTGTAACCGAGTTCCCGCCACGTCACCAGTTGGTCCAGAAACGCCTCCGCGGCCTCGCTCATGCCCCACCTTCCGGTGCGCTTACCCGTGGCCTTCGCGGCGAGCCGGTCGGCGGTCCACCCCTCGTGCGCGGCGAGCGCGGCGAGCAACCCCTTGCCCGCGCCGAGTGCGGGCTCGACGTAGGGGTAGTACCCGACGGGCCTGCCCGAGAACGTCCATTCCACCGCGCGCTGGAGCCCGAAATTCCACCCCGGGCGCCGCACCATGACCATCCAGTAGAGGACATAGTCCGAGTCGAGGCTGGGGGGGACGTCACGAAGGGCGCGAACGCGGATGGGGGGCGGCGGTGTCATGTCGAGGGGCCGAGTATACGCGACCGCCCCGGTGCGGGTTTGGCCCTGAGGGTTCGGTTGCCCTCGGCCCGTCTCAGGTACACTTGGGCCCTTGGCTAGCCGTCTCAAGGGAGGATCCGACACTGAGCAATCCTATGGATAAGCAGCGTCAAACGGAATCGACACGGATCCTCTTGGGGGTGCGATCAAAGTCGCGCGCCGAGCGCGATGTAAGCCAAGAGCAGCTCTACGCGCTCATCGACGAGGAGCTCCGCGGCGCGGCGGAGCGCGCCACCCGGAGCGATCGCGCCGATCACACCGTCGCACCCACGGCGCTCATTCACGAACTTTACCTCCGGCTCATCGACCGATCCCAGGTCGACTGGAGCGATCGTGCCCGCTTCCTCCAGATCGCGGCGCGCGCCATGCGCCAACTCCTGGTCGACTTCGCGCGCACCCATCGCGCGGCCAAGCGGGGCAGCGCGTGGCGCCGTGTCACGATCGATCAGGAGTTGGTCGTTCCTGGTATCAATACGTTCGATCTCGTCGTCCTCGGCGACGCCTTCGAGAAGTTGTCGAAGCGGGATGCGCGGGCGGCCGGTGTCATGGAGATGCGACTCTTTGCAGGGCTGATGCCGGCGGAGATCGCCTACGTGCTAGGCGTTTCCGCGCGGACCACCGAGGCCGACTGGTCGTTCGCGCGCCGGTGGTTGCAGAAGGAGATCGGCAAGGAATGACCGGCCCCAAGGGTTACCTGGCACGGATCGGGACGCTGATCCGATGGAATTGACGCACCAATCAGTTCTCCTCACCGGCGCCACCGGCTACGTCGGCGGAAGGCTCCTGCCACTCCTGGAATCGCGCGGCGTCCGCGTCCGCTGCCTGACGCGGCATCCCGAGGCGCTTCGCCCTCGCGTCGGAGCGGGCACCGAGATCGTCGCGGGGGATGTTTCCGTGCCGGCGACCCTGGCCCCCGCGTTCGCCGGGGTGACCACCGCCTACTACATGATTCACTCGATGGGCGCGGGCGGACACTTCGTCGAGGAGGATCGAGCCGCCGCGGAGACACGCTGGTGCGACACGTTCGCGTTTCAGGGCGGCGCCCGGCGAGTGAGAAGAGACACCAACCCACGAGCCGCCTGCGTGTACTTCCAGTCAGAGATTGCCCCTAGGGGGCAGGTGGCGTGGGGAGCGCCACCGGCAGCAAGAGGCCTCAGAGCATAGCTTT
>JANOOP010000355.1:0-2105 GCA_031421415.1 Candidatus Eiseniibacteriota bacterium | reverse complement strand
TCGTTCATGAAGCGCCCGCGAACCTCTATGTGAAAATGGGGCGATTCGTGCCGCAGTTCGGGCTTCGGATCGACGATCACACGGCGCAGACGCGGAGGACATTCGAGCAGGACGGCTCGGTCCCCGACGCGCGCGTCACCGGCGTGGAAGCCGGCGTCAATCCCAACTACCCGTACGTGAACGTGTCGTGGTTCCGGAGCACGGCCGCGACGCGCGTCCCCGCGGCCTTCGACATCTTCGACACCGACGACACGCACGGGATGGCGCTGAATCTCGGGTATCGCGAACTCGGCTGGAGCGCCGGCGCGAGCACGCTCCTCCACCGCAGGCCGCCCGCGGATGGTGGCGATGCCACCAGCTTCGCCATGCATGGCGCGCTGAATCCCTGGTTTTACCGCCGGTCGCTGCCGCTCACCTACCAGGCCGAGTACGACTGGGGCCGCTGGCAGCGGACAAGTGGACGGGAGACCTCCCGCCGCGCCTTCTGGCACGAACTCGACTGGCGCGCGGGGAACGGCGTGAACCTCCTCGTGGCACAGGACTGGGCCGACCCCGACACCGAGGTGAAGGACGACCACGCGTTCCGGGTGAGCGCCGGTGTCCAGGTGACGCCCTACACGGGGATCACGCTCGATCTCCGCGCCCGCGCCCTCTTCCCCGCCACGGGCCAGACCGGCGCCGATCTCTTCACCCAGATCCATCTCTGGCGCTGAGCGCCCCTCCCCCGCGTCTCCACCGCGCGCGCCGGGGACCCTTCTCCCTCGGAGGCACGCCGTACCACCCGCCCTACTACCTCCGGCCACGTTGTCTCCGCCCCCCTCCCTCTCGATACTGAAGGCTAGCAACTCCTGATTGTTCGATGGCCCGATCGCGCCCATCGCGCGATTCCAGGGAGGTATTGTCATGGCCTTCACGCTCGCCGGCCGCCGCGGCCGTTATCTCGATGCCGCCGACATTCTACGCGACGCCGGCACACCCCTTTCTCCCTCCGAGCTGACCTTCTTCGAGGAGTTCGATCTCGTCTATCGGTCGCTCTGCGCCGTGCTCTACAACTACGTCCCGATGTCGGGACACCCGGGAGGCTCCATCTCCTCCGGGCGGTTCGTGGCGGCGCTCCTCTTCGACGGCATGGATTACGACGTCCTCTCCCCGGGGCGCGAGGACGCGGACATCATCTCCTACGCCGCCGGGCACAAGGCGCTCGGCCTCTACGCGCTCTGGGCGCTGCGCGACGAAATCCTGCGTCTCGGCGCGCCCGATCTCCTCCCGGAGGAGGCGAGCCAGCGGCTCCACCTCGAGGACCTTCTGGGATTCCGGCGAAACCCCGCGACGCGCACGCCGCTCGCCACGCGATTCGACGCGAAGTCGCTCGACGGCCACCCGACTCCCGCGACGCCGTTCGTGAAACTCGCCACCGGCGCCTCGGGTGTCGGGCTCGCCTCCTCCCTCGGCTATGCCTGGGGAGCGCGCGACGTCTACGGCGCCGACGCGCCGCGCGTGCACGTCGTCGAGGGCGAAGGCGGGCTCACGCCGGGCCGCGTCGCGGAAGCGCTGGCCGCCGCGGGGACCGCGTCGCTCGACAATCTCTACCTCCACGTCGACTGGAACCAGGCGTCGATCGACTCGAACCGAGTCTGCCGCGACGACGGCACGCCGGGCGAGTACGTGCAGTGGAACCCGATCGAGCTGGCGTACCTCCACGACTGGAACGTCGTCTACGTGGCAGCCGGACACGACATCACGCACGTCGTCGCCGCGCAGCACGCGGCAGCGCATTTCGAAAACGGCCAGCCGACGGCGATCGTCTACCGCACGGTGAAGGGCTGGCAGTACGGCATCGAGGGCCGCGCCTCGCACGGCGCCGGCCACCCCCTCTGCTCGCCCGGATTCCACGCGGCGCTGGAGCCGCTGCTGGAGAAACGGCCGATCCAGCTCCCCACCTGCTGTGACACCGAGACGAAGCGCTGCGGCGGAGACGAAGGTAGCGGCGTGATGGAGGCGTGCTTCTGGGAATCGCTCCGCATCCTCCGTGGCGAGGTGGAGCGCCGCGACGCGATGATCCGATTCTTCGCGGCGCGCCTTCGGGACTCGCGGACGCGGCTCGA
>JANOOP010000354.1:0-2465 GCA_031421415.1 Candidatus Eiseniibacteriota bacterium | reverse complement strand
CGCGGGAACGCCGCTCGAATCGGCGCCCTTCGTGGGACTGGCGAAACGTCTCGAGGAGATCGTGCGGCCGGGAGGCGCGCCGCTTCGCCTGTCGCGCCGCGCGCCGGAGCTCCGGCTCCTGCAGCGCCTGCGCGACGAGGCTCACCGGTTCGCGATCACCTACCACCGCGCGCTTCGCGGGCGGGGGGCCAAGGAGTCGGTGCTCGACGCCGTGCCGGGGCTCGGACCGCGTCGCCGCGCGCTTCTGCTGGCCCGCTTCGGTTCCGTGGCGCGAATCCGGCGCGAGCCGGTCGCATCCCTGACGGAGATTCGGGGAATCGGACGCGCCATGGCGACTCGCAACCAGGAGGCCCTCGAGGCCCCCGGGGGAGGAGATCGATGCAGGCGAACGCGCCTCGGGTGGAGGAGGCGACCGCGTCGATCGCGACGCCGGTCGGAACGATCTGGATTCTCTGCACGAAGGAGGGAATCCGCGAGCTGAGACTCGGCGGCGCGGGCGCGCCGACGGCGCGGGAGGGGAAGGAGCGCGGCATTGCGTTCATTCGCCGGCCCGTCTGGACCGGCGCGGCGGAGCAGGCGCTCGCGGCCTACCTCTCCTCGCGGGCACCGCTCGATGCCGTTCCGCTAGACGTGGAAGCGGGCACGGACTTCCAGCGGCGCGTCTGGGAGGCCGCGCGAACGATCAAGGTCGGGAGCGTCTGGTCGTACGGAGAACTCGCGCGGCGGATCGGCGCTCCCGGCGCGAGCCGCGCGGTGGGAAACGCGCTCGGCGCGAATCCCGTACCGATCGTGATCCCGTGTCACCGGGTCATCCAGTCGGACGAGGGACTCGGCGGCTTCTCCGGCGGGATGCGCTGGAAGCGATTCTTACTTGAGCACGAGCGCGGACAGCTCGAATTGACGATGCAGGCGCCGCGCCGGCGGAGCCGCCCGTGACAAATCCGGCCTCCTGGGACGCCTTGGTGGGGCGATTCCGGGACCACCTCGCTCTGGAGCGCCGGTTGAGCGTGCACACCGTCCGGGCCTACGCCGAGGATGTCTCGCAGTACGGTCGCTACCTCGCGGGGCAGCGCGTGACCGATCCGGAACGGGTCAGGCCGGCCGACGTGGAGCGCTTTCTATCGACCGGGGGGTGGGCCGCCTCGACCGCGGCGCGAAAGATCGCCGCGATCCGCGCGTTCCACGAGTTCTTGCGCCGGCGCGGCGGGGCAGGAGACAATCCAGCGCTCTCGGTCCGGCCTCCGCGGCGGTCCCGCCCGCTTCCCGACGTGCTCACGGTGGAGCAGGTGGAATCGCTCCTCGGCGCCCCGCGCGGCGAGGAGCCTCGGCCCGTTCGCGACCGGGCGCTCCTCGAGCTGGCGTACGCGACGGGGCTACGGGCCAGCGAGCTGACCGGGCTCCGGCTGGAGGAGATCGACCTCGAGGAGGGGCTGGTTCGCTGTCGCGGGAAGCGCCAGCGGGAGCGGATCGTCCCCTTCGGGTCGAAGGCGCGGGACGCGATCGTCCGATATCTGGAATCGGCGCGCGGGGCCTTCCTCAAGGATCGAGGCGAGCGCGCCATCTTCCTGACGCGGTTCGGACGGCCGTTCACACGCATGGGATACTGGAAGCTGCTCCAGACGCACGCGCGCGGCGCCGGTATTGCGCAGGCGATCTCGCCCCACACCTTGCGGCACTCGTGCGCGACACATCTGCTCGAGGGTGGGTGCGACCTGCGGGTCGTGCAGGAATTCCTCGGGCATCGCTCCATTGAAACGACGCAGATCTACACGCACCTCGACCGGAACTACCTCCGGGAGGTGCACACGAAGTTCCACCCTCGGGCTTCGTGATGCAGCCGGGTAGGGGAGGTTCGATGATTCGGATGTGCTTCGGAGTGAAGGGGGGCGCGCTGGCGCTCGTGGCGGCGGCGTGTCTGGCGGCGCCAGGGGAGGGACGCGCCCAGTCATGGGCCCCGGCGGCGTGGGGCAGCGCGGCTTCGTCCGGAGAACGGTCGGACGCCCGCGGCGCGGAGAGCCTTCTGCGGCTCTCGGATTCGGGACGCCAGCCGGCGCCCGTGCCGACCACGCGAGGCCCGCTGATGCGGCGCCTCCGCCCCAACACGATCAGCCTGGGGTTCCAGGGCCAGTTCGGGGCGCTCCGCGGGAGTTCCAGGCTGGCCGACGGCTTCGACCAGGGTCCGGGCTATGCGCTCCGCTTTCGGTACATGCTCAGCCGCGCCGCCGCGCTCGGATTCTCTTTCGAGCATCAGCGCTTCGGGAGCATCCAGCCGCCCCTCAACATTCCGGGCTCAGCCGCCGACAGCCACCTCGTCATCACTACGGTCTCCGCGGAGGCGGTCTTCTACCGTCATCGCGAAAGGGAATTTCACCCCTACTTTCTCGTCGGATTCGGATACGCGAGCCCCGACGTCGTCGAGACGGAGGCCTCCGCATCACGCGTGAACGAAGGGGCGTTTCTCACGG
>JANOOP010000353.1:0-12595 GCA_031421415.1 Candidatus Eiseniibacteriota bacterium | reverse complement strand
GACAGCCCGACGGCGACGGCCGATAACTACGCGGAACTGGGGACCATGTTCCTGCAGATCGGCCGGGAGAACGTGGCAATGTACTGGCTGGAGCGGGCGTTTGAACGTGACCCCGCCAACCAACGTGGGCACAGCGCCTTGGCCGCGTACCACGAGGCAAAAGGCGACCGGGCCAGGGCGGAAGGTCACCGTCGCCAGATTCGGGTTCCGTCTGAGGCGGTGCCCGCCGGGGCTACCGGCGGGCGGCCCAGCCCGTGAGCAGTTTACGGCCTCTTGTGGGATCAGCGATGAGAAGACGCTCGTTCGTCGTAGTCGTAATGGCGGTGGTCACAGCGGGGCTTGCCGGCGTGCTCGGGATCGCCCTCTTCGGAGCGGCCGATCCCTCGGCGCCGGACCTCCGGGTCCTTCTCTGTCCGCTCCTCCTGCTTTTGACGTACAATGCGGTCGCCTTGCCGACGCGGTGGCGCGGCGTCGGAGCGGGATTCGCCGCGGCCGAGTCGCCCGCGGATCTTCTTCGCTCCCTCCGTTTCGCCGATTGGCGCGGGCTGCTCGAGCGAAGCGGCGCCTTTCTGTACGGCGCGCTCCTGGCACTGCTCGCGGCGGGGATCCACGCCGCCACAATGGCGGGCGGGTCGGGTCTGGGGCCGGTCGGGGCCGCGCTGCTGCCGCTCGCGCTCGGATTCATCGCGGCGCGGGCCTTCTTGCGTCGTGGCGCCGCCGCGACGGTCGAAACCGCGCTCACTGTTCTCGTGCTCGCGGCGCTGGTGTCGCTGGCGCTCTGAGCGTCGCACCGAACCCCGGAACCCCTTCATGGTCGAACAGCAGATCGTCATCCAGAACCGGCTCGGCCTCCACGCGCGCGCCTGCTCCGTCTTCGTGAAGGAGGCGGCGAAGTGGGCGTCCCACATCACCCTCGGGCGCGAGGAGCTGGAAGTGAACGGCAAGAGCATCCTGGGCGTCATGATGCTCGCCGCCGAGCGAGGCGCGGAGTTGATCCTGAAAGCCGATGGCGCCGACGAAGCGCAGGCGCTCGCGGCCCTCGTCCAGGTCGTGAACGACAAGTTTGGGGAAGAATGACCACGTTCACCGGCATCGCCGCCTCGCCCGGAATCGGCATCGGCCCCGTCCACGTGGTGGATGCGCAGGAGGTGGACGTCCACGTCGGCGTCGTCGCCCCGGAAGCGGTGCCGGGGGAGCAGGCGCGCTTTCGCGAGGCCATCGCCGCGTGCCGCGAGGACGTCCGGAGCCTGCGCGAGAAGATCGCGCTGGAGACGGGCGAGGAGCATGCCCGCATCCTCGACACGCAGATCGCCATTCTCGAAGACCCCGACGCCATGGCGCAGACGCAAGCGTCCATCGCGCGTGAGGGGCGGAGCGCCGCGTTCTGCTACCGGCGGATTCTCAGCGACGTGGCCGCGCGCCTCGAGGAGTCGGACAACGAGTACTACCAGGGACGCGCGCTCGACATCCGCGACGTGAAGCGGCGGGTCCTCCATCGTCTGGGGGGCACCGAATCGCGCAGTCTGCGCGACCTGAAGACGCCGTCGCTCATCGTGGCCTCCGATCTTCCTCCAAGCGAGATGGCGACCGCCCCGCGCGACAAGATTCTCGGCTTCCTCACCGATCTCGGCGGACGGACGTCCCACACCGCCATCATGGCGCGCGCGCGCGGCATTCCTGCCGTCGTCGGGCTCAAGAACGCGATGAGCGCCGCGCGCGAAGGCGCGATCGCCCTGGTTGACGGCACGAGGGGCGTCGCGATCTTCGATCCCGATCCCGAGACGCTCGAGGAGCATCGGCGGAAGCAGAGGCGCTACGAGGAGATCGCGGCTCAGCGCGGGACGCTCCGGGGCCAGCGCTGCGTCACGAAGGACGGCGTCGTGATCCATCTCGCGGCCAATCTGGAAGTCCCCGAGGAGCTGCCGGGGATTCAGGAGCATGGCGCGGACGGAATCGGTCTCTACCGGACGGAGTTCTTCTATCTCTCGCGACAAAGGCTTCCGACGGAGGAGGCGCAGTTCCACGCCTACCGCTCGGTCGTGGAGGCGATGAGCCCGCAGCCGGTCGTCATCCGGACGCTCGACGTGGGCGGCGACAAATTCGCCTCCTACCTCGGCACGCCCGTGGAGCGGAATCCGTTTCTCGGCGTCCGGGGGATCCGCTTCTCCCTGAAGCGCGAGGACATCTTCCGGACGCAGGTCCGCGCGATCCTCCGCGCGGCGGCGTTCGGCAACGTGCGCGTCATGTTTCCGATGGTCATCGGCCTGGAGGACTTCCGACGCGCGCGAGCCGTCGTCGAGGAGGTGCACGCCGAGTTGCGCTTGGAAGGCGTGCAGACGCCCGAGCATGTGCCGCTCGGGGTCATGATCGAGACGCCGGCGTCGGTCTTCGCGATCGACCTGTTGGCGCGCGAGGCCGATTTCGTGAGCATCGGAACGAACGACCTCATCCAGTACACGCTCGCCGTCGATCGGGGCAACGAAGCGATCGCGGAGATGTACGAGCCGCTCCATCCGGCGGTCCTGCGCGCCATCCGCGCCGTCGTCGAGGCGGGGCAGCGCCACGGCATCCGCGTCGGGATCTGCGGCGAGATGGCCGGGGAGCCGCTCTACGCGGTCCTGCTCGTCGGACTCGGCCTGGTCGACTTCAGCGTCAGCCCTTATCTGGTCCCGGAGATCAAGACGATCCTCCACTCCTGCGACTCGAACGAGGCGGCGGCGCTCGTGAAGGAGTGCCTTGCCCTCGGCACGCCGTCCGAGGTCCGTGCGGTCGTGACAAAGTTCATGCATCGCCGCTTCCCGGAGCATTTCCTGGCATGACGCCCGCGCGAAAGCCGACCCCGAAACGCCGCGCCGCCGCCGAAAGCCGCGCCGCCCTCATCGCCCGCCTCGATCCCTCCGGAATGGGAGAGCAGATCGAAGGACTGGCGAACCAACTTCGCCAGGGGGCCGCGCTCGCCGCGCCGCTCTTCGGCCGGATCGCTCCCGAGCGGCCGCGGCGGATCGTCCTCTGCGGGATGGGGGGCTCGGCGATCGCCGGCGAACTCCTAGCCTCGATCATCGACCGTGAAGGCGCGGCGCCGATGCACGTCGTGCGGCATTACGAACCGCCCGCGTGGATCTCTCCGGAGGACTTCCTGATCTTCTCGTCGTACTCGGGGGAGACCGAGGAAACCCTGGCCGCCTATCGCGCGCTTCGCCCGCTCCGGGCGCGCTCGTGCGTGGTGACGACGGGCGGGACCCTCGCGGCGCGGGCGGAGGCGGACGGCGTCCCGGTCGCGCGCCTGCCCGGCGGCCATCCGCCGCGGGCAGCCCTCGGATATTCGTTCTCCACCCTCGCCAACCTGGCCGAGCATCTCGGCGTCCTGGTCGGCGGCGAAAGGCGCGTGCTGGCGGCAGCGGACGCCGTAGAGCGGGTTGCCGTCCGCTGCGCGCGGAGCGCGGCGCCTTCACGCAATCCCGCGAACTCGTTGGCGACACGCCTGGCGGGGCGGGCCATCATGCTGGTGGCCAGCACCCGCACGCTCGGTCCGGCCGCGGTGCGCTGGAAGGGGCAGATGAACGAGAACGCGAAGCACCTCGCGTGGGTTTCGCCGCTGCCCGAATCGAACCACAACGAGGTGGACGGCTTTGTCCACCCGCGGCCGCTTCTCGACAGCCTCGCGGCGGTCTTCCTGCGCGACCCGCACGATCATCCGCGAATCGTCCGCCGCTTCAAGTGGCTCGGCCGGTACCTTCGTCGGAAGGGCGTCGCCGTGGAGACCGTGACGCCGGAAGGAGCGGACGCCATGGAGCGGACGCTCGTCTGCGTCGCGATGGGAGACTTCGTGAGCTACTATCTGGCCCTTCGAAACGGGATGGATCCGAGTGCGCTTCCGGGAGTCGAGTCGCTGAAGAAAGCCCTGCGGGCGTGAGCCTGGTCGCCGTCATCCCGGCGGCCGGAGCCGGCACACGGCTCAAGCCGCACACCGACACGACGCCGAAACCGCTCCTCGCCGTCGCGGGGAAGCCGATCCTCGCCCATATCCTCGATCGGGTCGCCACCGCGCGCCCCGATCGCGTCGTGCTGGTCGTCGGTCCCGGGGCCCACGGCGACCGGCTTCGCGCCTACGCCGCCGCTCGCCGCGATCTTCCGATCGTCTGCGTTCTTCAGGATTCTCCGCTCGGCCTGGGACATTCGGTCCTCCAGGCGCGGGACGCGGTGGGGAACGCGCGGGTTCTCATCGTGCTCGGCGACACCATCGTCGAGGCGCCGCTCGACCAGCTGACGGCGGAGGGCTCCTGGATCGGGGTGAAGGAAGTCGACGACCCGCGGCGCTTCGGCGTGGCCACCGTCCGCGATGGCCGAATCACGGCGCTGGTGGAAAAGCCCGAGCGCCCGGAGACGAACTGGGCGGTCGTCGGGCTCTACGCCATCCGGAACTCGGCGCTCCTCTTCGAGTCGCTCGAATCGCTGGAGCGGGCTGGGGCGCGGACCCGGGGTGAAATCCAGCTTACCGACGCCCTCCAGCGCATGATCGAGCAGGGCGAGGAACTCCGCCCCTTTCCGGTAAAAGGTTGGTATGATTGCGGCAACACGGAGGCCCTGCTGGATGCCAACCGGGCGCTCCTGGATGCGCACGCCGAACCGGTCAGCCGGGAAGGCGTCGTCGTCGTGCCGCCCGTGGCGGTCGACGCGACCGCCGACGTGCGCGATTCCGAGATCGGGCCGCACGCCTCCATCGGACCGGGGGCGACGGTGCGCCGGTCGGTCATTCGCCATTCGATCGTCAACGAAGGCGCCACGGTCGAGGACACAATCCTGGATCACGCGGTGATCGGGGAATACCAGGTCGTCCGCGGCACGCGGTAGCGCCTCAACGTCGGAGACACATCGGAGGTCGAGCGTTCATGAACGTGGAAGCCACGCAGACCCAATCCCAGGCGCGCCGGTCGAAGACGACCGGGAACGCGATGCTCTTCACGTCGGAATCGGTGACGGAGGGGCATCCGGACAAGATGGCCGATCAGATCTCGGACGCTGTCCTGGACGCCATTCTGGATCAGGATCCGTTCGGCCGCGTCGCGGCGGAGACGCTCGTCACGACCGGCCTGGCGCTGGTGTCCGGTGAGATCTCGACGAAGTGCTACGTCGACATTCCGCGCATCGTGCGGGAAACGATCCGCCAGATCGGCTACGACGATCCGAAGTACGGCTTCGACTACGAGACCTGCTCGGTCCTGACCGCGATCGACGAGCAGTCGCGCGACATCGCGCTCGGCGTCGACCGCCGCGGCGCCGGCGACCAGGGTCTCATGTTCGGCTACGCCGTGCGCGAGACTCCGGAACTGATGCCGCTTCCGATCACGCTCGCGCACCGGCTCGCGCGCGCCCTCGCCGACGCGCGGCGCTCGGGGAAGTTCCCCGAGCTGCGCCCCGACGGCAAGTCGCAGGTCACGGTGGAGTACGAGAACGGGGTGCCGCACCGCATCGACACCGTCGTCGTCTCGACGCAGCACGCGGACATGTCGGAGGCTGACCTGGTCCTCCTCCGCGAGCGGATCATCGCCGAGATCATCCAGCCGGCCCTCCCGCGCGAGCTGGTGCACGGGGAGCCGATCTATCACATCAATCCGACCGGACGATTCGTGCTGGGCGGCCCGCGGGCCGACACCGGGCTCACCGGCCGGAAGATCATCGTCGACACGTATGGCGGCTTCGGCGGCCACGGCGGCGGTGCGTTCAGCGGCAAGGATCCGACGAAGGTCGACCGCTCCGCCTCCTACGCGGCGCGCCATGTCGCGAAGAATCTCGTCGGCGCCGGCCTGGCCGACCGCTGCACGGTGCAGGTGGCCTACGCCATCGGCGTCGAGGAGCCGGTCTCGGTGATGGTCGATAGCCACGGCACGGGGAAGGTGCCCGACTCGCGTCTCTCGGAGTTGGTCCGCAAGCACTGGGACCTCCGGCCGCACGCGATCATCCATTCGCTCGATCTCCGCAAACCGATTTTTAAGCGCACCGCCGCATACGGACACTTTGGCCGCGAACACGAGGGCTTCCGCTGGGAGCTGCTCGACCGCGTGGAGGACCTCAAACGTGACGCCTGAGACCGCCCTGATGAACGCCCACGGACATGTCGCCAGCGCGGACCTCGCCGCGGACGGCGTGAACCGGATCGACTGGGCCGAGAAGGAAATGCCCGTCCTGCGTCAGATCAAGGCGCGGTTCGAGAAGGAGAAGCCGCTCGCCGGGAAGCGGATCGCCGCTTGCCTTCACGTCACCACCGAGACCGCGAACCTCATGATCGCCCTGAAAGCAGGCGGGGCGGAGATCACGCTCTGCGCCTCCAATCCACTCTCCACGCAGGACGACGTGGCGGCGGCGCTGGCGCACCGCTACGCCATCCCGACGTTCGCCATCAAGGGTGAAGACGGCGACACCTACTACAAGCACATCGCGGCGGTCCTCGACGCGCGCCCCGAAATCACCATGGACGACGGCGCCGACCTGGTCACGGTCCTGCACACGAAGCGGGCCGAGCAGGCGAAGGCCGTCATCGGTGGCACGGAGGAGACGACGACCGGCGTCATCCGCCTGAAGGCGATGGCCCGCGAAGGCGCGCTCCGCTACCCGATCCTGGCGGTGAACGAAGCGAAGACGAAGCACCTCTTCGACAACCGCTACGGCACGGGGCAGAGCACGCTCGACGGAATTCTCCGCGCCACGAACCGGCTCCTGGCCGGCGCGACGTTCGTCGTGCTCGGGTACGGCTGGTGCGGCAAGGGCCTCGCGACCCGCGCGCGCGGCATGGGCGCCAAAGTGGTGGTGACCGAGATCGATCCGCTTCCGGCTCTCGAGGCCGTCATGGACGGCTTCCAGGTGATGCCGGCCGAGGACGCCGCGAAGATCGGCGACTTCTTCGTGACCGTCACCGGGAACGTCAACGTTCTCCGCGTGGAGCATTTCCGCGCCATGAAGGACGGCGCCATCGTCGCGAATTCGGGGCACTTCAACGTGGAGCTCGATCTCGACGGACTCGCCAAGGTGGCGAAGTCGCGCCGCGTCGCCCGGCCGTTCGTGGAGGAGTTCACGCTCGACGGCGGACGGAAAGTCTGCGTCCTGGGCGAGGGGCGCCTCATCAATTTGGCTTCTGCCGAAGGCCATCCGGCGTCGGTGATGGACATGAGCTTTGCCAATCAGGCGCTCGGCCTGGAATGGGTGCTCGCGAACGCACGCGCACTCAAGCCCGACGTCTATACGATTCCGCAGGCGCTCGATCAGGAGATCGCGCGCTTGAAGCTGGAGGCGCTGGGGGTCCGCATCGACGCGCTGACCACCGAGCAGATCGCGTACCTCGCCTCCTGGCAGCACGGAACGTAGGCCGGGCGGAACGCGATGGGGTTCCTGGGACGGATATCCGTCCGGCGCAAGCACCAGATTCTGGGGCTCTGCCTTCTCTCGATCGCGCTATTCGTGTCGCTCGCGCTCGCGACTCGCGACGCGCGTGACACCACGGCGGATCTCCTCGCCTCGGGGGCCGTTCGAAACCAGGCGGGCGTGCTCGGCGCGCTCGCCGCGGGCGGTCTCGCCGGGTTCCTCGGCGCGGTCGGCGCCTGGGCCGTTCCGCTCGGTCTCCTCGCGTGGGGGTGGAATCGCCTCCGTCTGAAAGCTCCCGCCGATCTCGCCGTTCGCACCGGCCTCGCGGCCGCCGCGCTGTGGGTCGGCATCGGGCTCCTTTATCTGATCAGTGCGGGGAATCGCGCGTGGGCCGGGACGCTGGGAGAGTGGATCGGCGCCGGCTCGGCGCGTCTCCTGGGCCGGATCGGCGCCCAGCTCGCGCTCGGCACATCCCTCATCGTTGTCACCGCCGTCGCATTCGAACTGGGAGCCGCGTCGCCGCTGCGGCGTGCCCTCTCCGGTATCTTCGGAGGGATTCTCGCGCGCTTCGGAACCGACGCGAAGCCGAAGCGGAAGGGCGCGGCCGACGCGAAGACCGCCGCCGGGACCGACGACGATCTCGAAACCGTTCCGACCAAGGCGCGCCGCCGCCGACAGGCGCCGGCCGAGGAGGAAGCGGCGCTCGCGAGCGCCTTCGCTCCGGGGCCGGCTCGGGGATCGCGCGAAGCGAGGAACGCGCCCGCCAGCAGCGGCCCCCGAATCATGGGGCGCCCGACTCCCGCGCCGAGGGCCGAGTCGCTTCCGATTCCGTTCCCACCGCTGGGCGCGCCTTCCACGGTCGGAAAGAGCGACAAGCCCCGTCCCGGCGCATCCGGCGAGACGGGTGGGCTTCAGCTCGGCGCCGCGATGGCTCCCCACACGCCGCTCCCGCCGGTCGATCTGCTCGACGCGCACGAGTCGCAGCAGGTCGCCGTGGACGAGGCGGAGCTGCTGGAACTCTCGCGCGTGCTCGAGCGGACGCTCTCCGATTTCGGCGTCGCCGGAAAGGTCTCCGAGGTCCATCCCGGCCCGGTCATCACCCTCTTCGAGTACGAGCCCGCGCCCGGCGTGAAGGTGAATCAGATCCTGAATCGGCAGGACGATCTGGCGCTGGCCCTCCGGGCGCAGCGGATCCGGATCGTGGCGCCGATTCCGGGCAAGGCGGCGGTCGGGATCGAGATTCCGAACCGCGTGAAGCAGATCGTCTCGTTCAAGGAGATCGTCCTCTCGGCGGCGTTCCAGCAGGGGAAGGACGCCCTGCCGATCGCGCTCGGAAAGGACGTGGCGGGCGTCCCGTTCACGACCTCTCTGGAGCGGATGCCGCATCTCCTCGTCGCGGGAGCCACCGGCTCCGGGAAGAGCGTCTCGGTGAATGTGCTCATCATGAGCCTTCTCATGCGCCGCACGCCCGCGGAACTCCGTTTCATCATGATCGACCCGAAAATGCTGGAGCTGACGCCGTACAACGGCATTCCACATCTCCGGATGCCGGTCGTCACCGATCCGAAGAAGGCGGCGCAGGCACTCCGCTTCTGCGTGAAGGAGATGGAGCGGCGCTACCAGGTTCTGGCCAAGCACGGCGCGCGGCACATCGAGGGGTACAACCGTCTCGGACTCGACCCCGCCGCTCACGAGGACGCGAAGCTTCCCTACATCGTCGTGATCGTGGACGAGCTGGCCGACCTGATGGCGCTTCTTCCCGCCGAGATCGAGGAACCGATCGGGAGGCTCGCCCAGATGGCGCGCGCCGTCAGGATTCACCTCGTCCTCGCGACGCAGCGTCCGTCGGTCGACGTCATCACGGGCCTCATCAAGGCGAATTTCCCGTCGCGCCTCGCCTTCCAGGTCGCCAGCCGGACCGATTCGCGCGTGATCCTCGACATGAACGGCGCGGAGAGTCTCCTTGGAAACGGCGATTCGCTCTACCTGCCCGCCGGGAAGCCCGAGCCCTACCGCATCCACGGGGCGTACGTCTCGGGGGAGGAGACGGAGCGCGTTGTCTCGTTCCTGAAAAACCAAGGCGTGCCCGCCGTGGCGGACGATTCGGTATTGGAAACGGTGAGGATCTCGGACGAAGGGGTCGACGACGAACTC
Source organism: Candidatus Eiseniibacteriota bacterium (assembly GCA_031421415.1). GTDB lineage: Bacteria > Eisenbacteria > RBG-16-71-46 > SZUA-252 > SZUA-252 > SZUA-252. The sequence continues at coordinate 3,085 of JANOOP010000353.1, read as the reverse complement.
TATGAAGAAGCGATGCGGTTGGTGGTGCTCCATCAGCAGGCGTCGACCTCGATGCTGCAGCGCCGATTAAAAGTAGGGTACTCGCGCGCGGCCCGGCTGCTCGATTTGCTCGAGGAGCGCGGCGTGGTCGGCCCGCCCGACGGGGCGAGGGGTCGAGAAGTCATGGTGACCGAACACGAACTCGACGAGCGGCGTTCCGGCGTTCCCCCGGTGGGATCGGGCGCGTGAGCGAACCGATCTCGCTCGTTCCTTCCCGCTCCAACCCGCCGGCGGGGGCGGTCGTGGAAACCACGGCCCGCGTCGCGCTCGTCACGCTCGGCTGCGCGAAGAACCTCGTCGACTCCGAGATCATGGCAGGTCTGCTGGCGCACGGCGGCTTCACCATGACGGGAGACGCGAGGACCGCCGACGTCGCGGTCGTCAACACCTGCGCCTTCATCGGACCGTCGCAGAAGGAATCGATCGATCGCATCCTGGAACTTGCCGCGCTGAAGCGGGAGGGAACGCTCCGCGGACTGGTCGTCGCCGGGTGTCTGGCGCAGCGCTTCCAGAGCGACATCCTCCGCGAGATTCCCGAGGTGGACGCCGTGGTCGGCACCGGCCAGGTGGACGCCATCGTCCGCGTGGCGCACCGCGTTCGCCGCGGCGGAGCGGAGCGCATTCTGGAGGTGGGCCCTCCGGGGACCGCCATCGATCTCACCGCCCATCGCGCGGTCTCCACGCCGCGCCACCTGGCGTACCTGCGCATCGCCGACGGCTGCGATTTCCGCTGCACGTTCTGTATCATTCCCTCGCTGCGGGGCGATCTACGGAGCCGCACGATGGAGTCGATCGTGGAGGAGGCGGGCCGACTCGCGGGAGCGGGCGTGCGGGAACTCCACCTCATCGCGCAGGACTCGACCTCGTACGGCGAGGATCTCTACGGAGAGGCGAAGCTTCCGGAATTGCTGCGGGCCCTCGCGGCCGTGCAGGGGATCGACTGGATCCGCGTGCACTACACGCACCCGAAGACCTGGAGCGAACGGCTGATTCAGGTGTTTCAGGAGGAGGCGAAGGTCTGCAGTTACGTGGACATTCCCCTCCAGCATCTGACCGATCCGATGCTTCGCCGGATGCGCCGGGAGGTGAAGCGGACCGACATGGAGCGTCTCTTCGCCACCCTGCGCGAGCGGATTCCCGACGTGGCGATCCGGACGCACTTCATCGTCGGATTCCCCGGCGAGACGGAAGCCGACTTCGAGGAGCTTCTGGCCTCGGTGGAACGCGCCGACTTCGACCATGTCGGCTGCTTCGCCTACTCCCGCGAGGAGGGAACTCCCGCCGCCAAGATGAAGGAGCAGGTGCCCGAGCGGACGAAGCTGGAACGGAGGCGCCGGCTCATGGACGCGCAGCGCGACGTCGCCACGCGCGTCTGGGGTCGCTGGGTGGGGCGCACGGTGGACGTTCTGGTGGACGGGCCGTCGCCGAATCGAAAGGGGCTCTGGGTCGGGCGCCTGGCGCAGCAGGGATACGAAGTCGACGGAGTCACTCACGTCCGGGGCGGCGACGGAGCCGCGGCGCCCGTTCCGGGCACATTCGCGCGGGTCCGCATCACGAAGGCCCGGCACTACGATCTTGAAGGGGAGGTAGTCGCGTGAGAGGTGCCTGGCTGGCCGCCGCGGTGCTGGCTGCCGCGCTCGGTGGCACCGCCGCGCCGGTGCAGGCGGGGAATCCGCTCCCGCGGACCCACATCGCCGCGTTCGATTCCGTCGCGACCGCGGTCGCGGCCGAGCTCGTACCGGCGGGGGCCATCCCCGCGGGGCGGTCGGTGGAGATCACGGCGCCGCTGCCGGGCGACACGCTCTCGCTCTTCGAGCAGCGCGTCGTGCAGCGGCTCCGCGCGGAGGGCGTGACGGTGCGCGTGGCGGCGGCGCCGGCGGCGCCGGCAATCGATCCGGTCACCGGAGAAGCGCGCGCGGAAGCGGCCGCCGCGCCAGTCGGCGGTACGCTGCGCCTGGGACTCCGTGTCGAATCGCGAAGCGTGGTCTTTGTCCGGCGCATCGGGCGGTTTCCCTTCGGCACGAAGGGCTACGAGCGACTCGTGACGCTCCAGGCGCAGGCGCGTCTGGTGGACGCGGCCAGCGGCGACGTGCTCTGGGCGAAGACGGCCTCGCGCGGCGCCACCGACGTGCTGCGCGCGCGGGATCTCGACACGGCGGCCTCGGGGACCGGAATGTTCCGCCCCGCGGTGCCGCGCGGAACACCGTTCGGATTCCTGGAGCCGCTGATCGTCTCGGGAGTCGTGGCCGGCTTGGTGGTTCTCTTCTATTCGAATCGAACGTGAGGCGAGGGACGGCGGTTCCTCCAGGAGGGAGAGGCAACGGATGGGCATGACGCTCGCCGCGCGCCAGCACTGGGTGCTCGGCAGGGACGCATTCGAACGGGGCCGGTACGACGAGGCGGCCGGGGAACTGGAACAGGCGATCGCGCTCGCGCCCGAGTTCCCCGACCTCCACAACCTGCTCGGTCTGGCGCGGGGGATGTCGGGGGAGCGCGACCGCGCGGCCGCCTGCTTCCAGCGCGCGCTCCAACTGAATCCGCACTACGTGGAGGCGCGCCTCAATCTGGCCATCGTCTACAACGAGATGGGCCGGTACGACGACGCCCTTCGCGAGTTTCGCACGGATCAGCCGCGCGATCCGGACCACGGGAATCTCTCGCCGGAGGTCCGTTCGTACCTCGCGGAATCGCACGTGCTCCTCGGCGACACCTACCGGAATCTCGGCCTTACGCTCGACGCGTCGCAGGAGTACAAGCGGGCGTTGAAGGTTGCGCCACAGTTCCTCGACATCAAGAACAAGCTCGGCGCCACCTACGGCGACATGGGGCTCTACGAAGACGCGGAAGCCGAACTGACGTCGGCGCTCGCCCAGAACCCTCGGTATCTGGAAGCGAGGGTGACGCTCGGCATCGTTCTGCACCGATCGGGGCGCCCTCATCGGGCCCGCGAGGAGTGGGAGCGCTGTCTTCGGGAAGATCCCGGCCACGTCCGGTCGCGGGCCTACCTCGAACTCCTCGACCGGGAGGGCGCCGCGGCCCAGGGCGC
>JANOOP010000352.1:0-11117 GCA_031421415.1 Candidatus Eiseniibacteriota bacterium | reverse complement strand
CCCTGAGCATCTCCCAGGCATCGGAAAACGGACTCGTTCAGACGCCGGCGGAACTCGCTGCGCTATGCGCGATCGCGCACCAGCATGGGCTGCGCGTTCACATGGATGGTGCCCGCTTCTCGAACGCGGTGGCATCGCTTGGCTGCGCTCCGGCCGACATCACCTGGAAGGCCGGCGTCGACGTCCTTTGCCTGGGCGCCACGAAGAACGGAGCGCTGGCCGCGGAAGCGGTGATCTTCTTCAAGCGGGAGTTGGCCGATGACTTCATTCATCGCCGCAAGCGCTCCGGCCACCTGCTCTCCAAGGGGCGGCTGTTCGGCGCGCAGTTCGTCGGGTGGCTGGAGAATGGCTACTGGCTGGAACTGGCGCGGCACGCGAACGCCAAGGCCGCGCGGTTGGCGAGCGGGCTCTCTTCCATCCCCGGGGTACGTCTCGCCCGGCCGGCGCCGGCGAATGAACTCTTCGTGGTCATGCCGAAGGCGATCGCCACCAGGCTGAAGTCGGCCGGCGCCGAGTTCTACGAATGGTATCTGGACGCGCTTCCTCCGGGAATGCGCCTGGCGGAGGACGAGGCGTTCGTCCGCCTGGTGACCTCGTTCGTGACGACCGACGAGCAGGTCGATGAATTCTGAGCCGTGGCGCGCCGGTGATCGCGGCAACCGCCTGGGGCCGGACGTGAGCGAATCGCTTCCCGAGCGCTGGCTGCGCGGTCCGCTCGGGAAAATCCCGGCGTCGCTTCTCCCTTTCGGACACGCCTTCGTCGCGGCGCGCGAGGAGGTGGAGGCGGCGACCAAGGATCTTCCCGATTCACGAATCTGGTTCGAACCGTGGGGCGCGGCTTCCATCGGCTTCCACCTGCTCCACCTCGCGGGGAGCACCGATCGCCTCCTCTCCTACGCGCGCGCCGAGGCCTTGTCGGAGACGCAGCGGGCGGCGCTCGCGGCGGAGCGGGTTCTTCCGGTGCCGCGCCCAGGGCTGGAGGCGCTGCTCGAAGCTTGGGCAGCAACCGTGGAGACGGCCCTGGCGCAGCTGGAGCGGACACCCCCGGGCACGCTGAACGACGTCAGGGGAGTCGGGCGCGCTCAGTTACCCTCGACCGTGCGCGGATTACTGGCTCATGCCGCCGAGCATGCACGCCGGCACTCCGGCCAGATCGTGACGACGGCGAAGATCGTCCGCGCGATGGACCTTTCGACCGCGACCCGCGAGGGAGGAGAGCGATGAAGAAACTGCTCCTTGTCGTCGCGTTCGCGTTGTCGGCCCTGGTCGCGCTATCTCGGAACACCGGACTGCTTCAGGGCGAGCGCCCGGAGCCGGGGCGTAGTTCGCGCGATCACGCCTCGCCCGGAGCCGCCGAACCCCGGCGTGACGGCGACAAGACGCTCACGAGCGCGTTCGAGAACCACGAGAGCAACATCATCGTGGAGGGGCAGGGAGTTGTCGCGAAGGTGCTGAAGGACGACCTCGACGGAAGCCGGCATCAGCGGTTCATTCTCCGCCTGGCCTCGGGGCAGACGCTGCTGGTCGCCCACAACATCGACCTCTCCCGGAGAATCGAGTCGCTCCAGGCGGGCGAAACCGTGACGTTTCGCGGCGAGTACGAGTGGAACGCCGCCGGAGGGGTGCTCCACTGGACCCATGCCGATCCGGCCGGGCGGCACCCTGCGGGATGGATCAAGTACCAGGGCGAGACGTACCGGTGACGGGCCGACGGCGGACGCCACCAGCCGAGCCATTCCGGACCGCAGAGGAGTCATGATCAACCCCGCTGCCGTGGGTGGTGCGCGACCTGACGAGTGGCGCGATCGTGGGAAGCACGCGCTATCATGGGGGCTGGGCGCGAAGAAGGACGGCGTGATCCGCCACCACTTCGCGCGGCGCGATGGCTCCATTCGCGACACCGTCATCTACAGCATCCTCGCCGGCGAGTGGCCCGACGTGAAACGGCATCTGGAGTCGAGGCTGGCGAAGCACTGACCCGCGGAGAAAGGACCTTCATGGAAGAACAGAACCTCGAAGGTCTTCGCGACCGCATCCGGCAGATCGACCATGAACTCGTGGCGGGAGCCGCCGAGCGGGTGCGGCTGGTGCGGCAGGTCGGGGAGATCAAGCGCCGGCTGAAACTCTCCACCGTCGACTACGCCCAGGAGCGCATTGTCCTGGAGCGGGCGCGCGCCGATGCCGAGGTACTGGGGCTTCATCCCGGCATCGCGGAGGAGCTTCTTGTCGGCCTCATCCGCGCCTCGGTGAGCGCGCAGGCCGAGGACCGCATGCGCGTCACGGCCGTGGGCGCGGGGAAGCGCGCCGTCGTGGTGGGCGGCGCGGGACGCATGGGCCAGTGGCTCTGTCGTTTCTTGTCGGCCCAGGGCTACGACACCGGAGCGCTCGACCCGGCCGGTTCGCCGTCCGAGAACGAGTGGGCCGAGCGCGCGCTACCGACGGCCGACCTCATCGTCTGTTCCACGCCTCCGGCCGCTACCGCGGCGCTCTATGCCGCATGGTCCGGCGCGCCCCCCTCAGGCGTCGTGGCCGACATCGCCAGCATCAAGACGCCGCTCCTCGAGCCGATACGCGCGCTCCAGCGCGCCGGCGGCCGAGTCGCCTCCATTCATCCGATGTTCGGACCATCGACGCTCTTGCTGCGCGACGCCGACGTCGTGATCTGCGACACGGGCGACGCGGCCGCGAGTTCGGAAGTCGAGAAACTCTTCCACTCGACCACGGCGCACGTCGTTCACCTCCCGCTCGACGACCACGACCGCATCATGGCCGATGTGTTGAGCCTGGCGCACGCCACCGCCATCGCCTTCGCCCTCGCGCTGCCCGAAACCGAGCACCCCGTGCGTAGCACCACGTTCCTCGCCCTGGAATCGCTCGCCGCCGCCATCGTGCGCGAGAGCTCCGACGTCTACTACGAGATCCAGGCGAAGAATCCCCATTCGGCCGCGGCCCTCGAGCGGCTTCGCGCCGCGCTCGACCGCGTCGTGGGCGCGGTCTCGGCGCAGGATGCGGACGCATTCCGAGCGCTCCTGGCTGAAGGAGAGCGGCGGACGCCCCAGGGGCGCGTGCGCTAGGATCACAGCCATGTCAGACCCCGTGAGTCTTGGAGAGACAGTATTCGAGACCGAGCGTCTTCGACTGGAGCCGCTTCGCGAATCGCATGCGGCCGAGTTGTTCGAACTGCTCTCCGATCGCCGCCTCTACACGTTCGTTCCCCAAGATCCTCCTGAGTCGCTGGCGTGGCTGGCAGCGCGCTATAAGCGGCTGGAGACGCGTCGCTCCACGGATGGCAGCGAGGAGTGGCTCAACTGGGTCGTACGTTCCAAGGCGGACGGCGCCTGCATCGGCACCGTCCAGGTGACGCTCTGCCGCGACGGCCGCGCCCAGCTGGCTTACGAGATCGGCGTGTCGACCTGGCGCCGCGGATTCGCCACGGAAGCCTGCGCCCGCGTGATCGAGGCGCTCTTCAAGCAGGGCGCGACCGAGGTGTGGGCCGAGCTGGACACACGAAACGAGGCATCGATCCGGCTCCTGCAGCGGCTCGGATTTCAGCGCGGGGCATTCAAGCCTAAGGCCGACCACTTCAAGGGGACGGACAGCGACGAGTGGACCTACTCGCTGCCGCGCCCTGCGGAGCCTCGCCGCATGCACGCGGCATTCCGCCTCGCCGTGTTCCTCGGACTCCTCATCGCCGGCGCGGCGGCCATTGGTTTCGGCTGGAGAGCGCTCGGGCTTCCGCGCCAGATGCGGGAGGGAGTGATCCAGCCGTGGCCGCTCCTCGCCACCGGCGCGCTGCTCGTGCTCCTTGGTGTTGGGGTGACGTGGCTCTCGCTCCGGCGAATGGAGGGACGCGGGCTTCGCACCGTCGGCCTGTGGTTCGCCCCCGGAAATCTCGGCGATCGTGTGGTCGGGGAATTGAGCCCGAGGTTGAGCCGCGCCTGCAGCGCCTCGAGCGGCGCGCCGGCCAGCCGCTGCAGACACTCCTGGAACAACCAGATCGCGGTGGTAGATCGCGGCGGGCACGGCCGGCGGCGTCACGGTGAGTAGCGCATAGCGGCCATCGTCGCCCTTTAGGGCCGCGCCCTCCACGACGCGCACGCCGACGTCGCTCGTTCCGGCCGACCACTGGATGACGAGATCGCGATCGAGGCGCGAGCCGTCGGCAAGATGGACAAGCGTCGTGAACGCGAGGCCACCCTCGGCCTGGGTGCGGACGGCGCTTTTGGCTGGGGATCAACGTCTTGCGGACACATGTGACCCTCCTTTGGGCCCGCCGCCGGCCGGAAACTCCTGATCCGGCTCCCGGGCGGCCTGGCCCGACACGGGGAGGGCGTCTCGGTTGGCGGGGCGATTGTACCGCTCCCGGCTGGCGTCGAACACTTCGCGCCTCGGCTGGGGTATCCTCCCCTCCCATGAAGATCCAACCGATTCTCTTCGTGTCATCACTGCTCCTGACGGGTCTCGGAATCGTCACCCTCTTCGTCCCCGACGAGATCGCCGGGTTCCTGAGTAAGTCGGGGCAGGCGACCAGCGGCGTGATGGTCCAGCTCCTGGCCGGAGCCCTCTTCGCGCTGGGCATTCTCGACTGGATGAACCGCTACGCGACGATCGGCGGCATCTACGGCAGGCCGGTGGTGCTGGCGAATTTCGCACTCTTCTTCATCACGACGACGACACTGGCAAGGTATGCCCCCGCTGCGGGCGGGGGGATCGTGCTCTGGGGGGCGACCGGCGTTTGCGGCATCCTGGCCGCCCTCTACGCGCGGCTCTTCTTCGGCTCGCCACGAGGAGGCAAGACGTGAACGCCCCACCGCAGCCGGCTGTGACCAAGCGGCGCCCCGATCGCCGGTTCTACACGGTCATGGCGGCGGCGATCATCGCAACTGTCTTCGCCGGATTCGCCCCGACCTTCTATCTCCGGGGCATGTTCGAAACGAAGCCGCTCGCGCCGCTTCTCATCGTTCATGGAATCTTGTTCACCTCGTGGATTCTGCTCTTTCTGGTGCAGGTGAGGCTGGTCGCCGCGAAGCGGACCGACATCCATCGGAAGCTGGGCATCGCCGCGAGCCTCCTGGCCGCGGTGATGCCGGTGGTCGGCTTCCTGGCCGCCATCAACTCCGCCAAGCACGGCTTCTCGCCGCCACATGGGCCGCCTCCGCTGGTCTTTCTGTTGATTCCACTCAGCGACATGGTCGTCTTTCCGATCCTGGTCGGGCTCGGTCTCTATTTCCGGCAGAGGAGCGATATCCACAAGCGGCTGATGCTTCTCGCCACGCTCGCCATTCTCACGCCCGCCATCGCGCGCATTCCTTTCATGCGTCCATTTGGACTCCCGGCTTTTCTGGGGACGACCGACCTCTTCATCATCGCTTGCCTCGTCTACGACCGAGTCCGAAACGGCCGGCTTCACCCGGCCTTCCTGTGGGGTGGGCTGTTCATCATCGCGATGCAGCCCGCGAAGATTCTCTTCGCCGGTACGCCACTGTGGCATTCGATCGCCACCTGGCTGACGCGCTAGGGGGTGAGTCGTGCGCATCCCTCACCCCGAGCGAATCGGCTGGTTGCGCGCGGCGGTGTTGGGCGCCAACGACGGCATCGCCGGATTGGTCGCGGGAGCGCATTGAACTCGCGACGGACAAGGTGCACGAGCATGCCGAGCTGACGGAGATCTACGTGAAGCGCGGACTTGCCCCCGAGCTGGCGAACCAGGTCGACGATCCAGAAGATCGACGCGCTCTTGCACGATACCAAGTGATCTGGAGATTTTCCCAACGATGAGCCGCCGCATCGCCGACATCGCGCTCCTCACCGAACATCGCTTCGAAGCTTCCACCGCCGCCGAGGGCGACTGGTATCTCGGCAACATCCTCCAGGATGATCAACTCTTGCGGGACGCCCTGGCGCTCCACGGCCTCTCCGCGGTTCGCGTCGATTGGGCCCGCCCCGACGTCGACTGGTCCCAATTCCGCTGTGCCGTATTCAGGACCACCTGGAACTACTTCGACCGCTTCGACGAGTTTACCGCTTGGCTCGATCGCGTCGAAGGAGTGACCGCCCTCTGCAACAGCGCCTCAATCGTCCGCTGGAACATGGACAAGCACTACTTGGCCGATCTGGAAGGAAAGGGTGTCCCGGTTGTGGCGTCGCGCTTCATCGAGCGGGGAAGCGCCGAGCCGCTGGCGGAGCTGCTGACCGTATCGGCGTGGAAGGAAGCAGTGATCAAGCCATGTGTCTCGGGATCGGCGCGGCACACCTATCGCGTGAACGCCACCAACAGCGCCGAACTCGAGCCGATCGTGCGAACACTGCTCGCCACGGAGGCGCTGATCCTCCAGCCGTTCATCGCGGAGATCGTGCGGGGCGGCGAGGACACGTTGATGGTGTTGAATGGTCGCTACACGCATGCCGTTCGGAAGACCGCCAAGGCGGGAGACTTCCGGGTGCAGGTCGATCATGGCGGGACGGTGCATGACCTCACGCCGAGTGCCGAGCAAGTCGAACTGGCCGAGCGGGCGATGGCCGCCTGCAGCCCCCTACCCGCCTACGGTCGCGTCGACATGGTGCGCGACAACGAGGGGCGCTTGGCGGTGATGGAGCTGGAGCTGATCGAGCCGGAACTCTGGCTGCGGCATCATCCGCCGGCGGCGAAGGAAATGGCCGCGGTGATTGCGAAGGGCGTGGATTCCATGTGAGGGAGGCCACTCCCGCGGCATCGAGGGCGGCGACGGCCTTCCGAACTACCTCATTCGGCGTCGCGTCGAAAACCATAGAGCTCGACGAGGAGGATATCCTGGATCGCGCGCGTCGAGTTCGGGATGCCACGACCGGAGGCGGGCGGTGGCCAGCTCCCGGACGGTCTCGCTCATCTGGCAGGCCAATTCGAAACGCCGACTGGGCCCCAGGCGACGGAGTATTTCCGTCTGGATTCTAGCGGCTTCCGCTGTCGTGTCGAGCGCCATGGCGCACAAACGGTACCACAGGCCTGCGACACCGCGAAGCACCGGGCGTCGCGGTCGCCGAGCGCGGCCAGACGACGAAACCGGAAGAATATTCCGGTATGGACCTCGCCACGGCTCCTCTTTCCACCTGATTCCTGGCCCCACCGACGATTTCCTCAAGCCGCCCCGCACTTTTCCGATACTTCCAAGTACCCCACCGTACTTTCCGCCCGCTCACAGAAACGGAGCCTCTCGTGCGAGCCGCGATTCCCCCGAACGAGCGCAATCGTCTCAAGACACTTCGCCGCTACGAGATTCTGGATACGCCCCCGGAGATGACCTACGACGACCTCACCCTTCTGGCCGCCGAGATCTGCGGCACGCCGATCGCGGCCGTGAGCCTCCTCGACGCGGATCGCCAGTGGTTCAAGTCGAGCCTCGGCCTCGACGTGACGCAGACGCCGCGCGACGTCGCCCTTTGCGCGCACGCCATCCTGAACGTGAGCGAGCCGCTCGTCGTGGAGGATGCAACCAAGGACGCACGCTTCGTTGACAGCACGCTGGTCACCGGCTCGCCGGGTGTTCGCTTTTACGCGGGAACGCCCCTGGTCATGTCGGACGGAAACGCGATCGGCACCCTCTGCGTGATCGATCACGTGCCGCGCGTCATGACCCCCAAGCAGCTCCGCGCGCTCGAGATCCTCGGCCGCGAGGTGGTCGCGCGGCTGGAACTGCGCCGCAATCAGCACCTCCTGGAGCAGAGCGTTCAGACGCTTGGGCTCGCCGAGTCGGAAATGAAACGGACGCAGCAGGAACAGCTCGATCTCAAGGACCAGTTCATCTCGCACGTGTCGCACGAACTGCGATCCCCGCTCACGCCGATCTACCAGTTCACCACGATCCTGCTCGACGAGATCGGGGGGCCGCTCACCGAGCAGCAGCGCGAGTACCTCAGCATCGTCCTTCGAAACGCCGAGCAACTTCGCGGCATGATCGGGGATCTCCTCGAAGTGACGCGCGCTCAGACCGGCAAGTTGACCGTCGATCCGCGCCGGATCCGCGTGGAGACGGTCGTCTCCAATCTCGTCCAATCGCGCGAGGTGACCGCGAGGGCCAACGGAATCACCCTCACCTGGGAGAGTGGCGAGAGCCTTCCCGAGGTCCTGGGCGATACCGCCAGGGTCCAGCAGATCGTGGCCAACCTGATCGAGAACGCGATCAAGTTCACGCCGGAGGGGGGTTCGATCACGGTCCACGCCTCCGTCCGCCCCGAGGAGCCTGACGCGGTCTGCGTCTCCGTACGCGACACCGGCGCCGGGCTAGAGCCCGCCGACTGCGAGCGTGTCTTCGAGCAGCTTTTCCAGGTCAGCGGCAACGGGGAACGAAGTCGGAACGGCCTCGGCCTTGGACTCTACATCTCCAGGGAGTTGGCGCTGCGCCAAGGAGGGCGCATCTGGGTGGAGAGCGAGAAGGGGAAAGGAAGCCAATTCTCGTTCACGCTGCCGGCCTTCAGACTCGAGCCGCTTCTGATGCCGATGCTCACGGAGGAGAACCTGGCGCACAAGAGTATCGCGGTCATCACCGTCGATCTACTCCCCGCGAGCGCCGTGTCGGGGGCGAAAATCGCGAAGGAAGCGATGGACGCCGTGTGGGCCGACATCGGGGCCTGCGTGCATCCGTCGATGGACGTCCTCCTGCCTCGCTTCGAAGGCTCCGAGAAGGGCGAAACGTTCGTGGTGGTGGCCATGGCCGATGCGCAGGGCGCCGAGCGGATCGTGGCTCGGATCGAAGAGCGGCTTTCGCGCTGCGATGCCGCGCGCGCGGCCGGATTCGGGGCGACCGTCACGCGGGCGAGCCTCGTGCTTCCGGAATCGACGGACTACTCCCGCCGGGAGGCGGTGGCGGAGGAGATCGTCCGAATGCTGGACGGACAGGTGGACGACCTATGCCGAGAAGGGGTGGTGTGACATGGAGAAGAAGAAGATTGTGATCGTCGACGACGATCGGGATCAGCAGGCCGGATTGCGCGTGAGGCTCACGGCGAGCGGGTACGACGTGGCCTGCGCCGGCGACGCCATGCAGGCGATCGCGGTCGTGAGGAAGGAAAAGCCCGATTTGATCCTGCTGGACATCGGACTCCCCGGCGGCGACGGACACACGGTGCTGGCGCGCCTTCGATCGCTGGGGTCGATGGCGTCGATCCCGGTGATCGTGCTGAGCGCCATGGAACCCGCGGCTCACGTGGACCGAATGAAGAGCGCCGGGGCCGTGGCGTACTTCCAGAAGCCCGCCGACAACGCGAAACTGCTGGCCGAGATTCGGAAGGCGCTGGGGGAGACCGTGCCGCAGGGCTGATGGCTGACGGAACGCCCTGGTCCCGGGCCGCCGACCGCCAGTCCAGGTAGGAGCGGCGGCGACGACTCCCGGGAGGGGATCGTGACTCCGGCGCGGCCGGCTTCAGTCGTGAGCCCGTCGCAAGTCGTGTCGCGAGTTTGTCACAAGTTCACGCAACATATGTATCAGCAACATATTCCAGACGGCTAGTTCAATCTTCCATCGCCCGCATCGGCTATAATCGAAGTCCAACCAACCGTCCACATCGGAGAAAACGCCGCCGCCGTGCGGAAACAGAGCGTCGAGACCATTCTGAATGCGCTGACCCAAGCGCGGGTTCGCTACCTCGTAGTGGGTGGCGTTGCCGTCGTCGCGCACGGATATATGCGGTTCACCGCCGACATCGATCTCGTGCTCGACCCAGAGCGTGAGTCTCTTGGCCGCGCCGTCGAGGCCCTTTCGGCGCTGGGGTACCGCCCGCGCGCGCCCGTGCCATTCGCCGATTTCGAAAACCGAGAGAAGCGTCAGCAATGGATCCGCGAGAGGGGGCTCACCGTCTTCTCCCTATTCAGCGCCGAGCATCCTGCCACGGAGATCGACCTCTTCGTCGAGCCGCCGTTCGACTTCGAGCGCGCGTACGCGCAGGCGGTTCGCCTGGAGATTGGTCCTGAGGTCAGCGCGACATTCGTGAGCCGCGCCGACCTTGTCGAGATGAAGCGGCGCGCGGGCCGTCCCCAAGATCTCGCCGATCTGGCCGGCCTCGACGCGAGCGATGAGGGCCGAGGAGAGCACGATGCCTGATCGCGATCAGCTCGACGGCCAGGAGTGGGAACGCGGGTGGGATGGACATGCCCGTGCGCAGCAGAGGCGGCTCGCGCGGCTCTCGTTCGCGGAGAAGTTGGCCTGGCTGGAAGAGGCGCACCAACTTGCCCTTCGAATGGAAGAATCGCGGAAGGGTCATGGGGGTGCGTCCGCTGAGGGTGGCGACCCCGAAGAGCGTGACCCCGGGAAGTGAGGGGTAAGGCTCTATCTCCGCCTCTACCCGGCGCCGGCGATCGGGGGATATCTTCCTCCGTCGTTTGGGACGCCCCAATCATCTGTCCATCGAGCCGGCCGCCACTATCCGATCCTTGCGCTCAAACGAGCGGTTTCAGGACCGGAGCCCCGTACTCGTTGCGCGTACGCGTCTCCTCGGGAACCGCGACCGGATGCGGGTCGCCGTCATTGTTCAGCGAGGAGGCAGCGGTCCGAAGGTCCCATTGCATGGGAGGCGCTTAGGGGAGACACTTCTGCTGCCTCCACCGCCGAGGAAATCTCGAGGAGTCGCCCGTGAATGCAACACTTGCCGCGTACGGCCGGTCCATCGCGAGGGCTCGTCGTCCCTCCTCCGTACTGCTCGGGCGCATCGCGCGCACGGCCGCCGTGGCCGCAGCTCACTCAACCCTCCCAGTCCTCCGGCCCGCCCGGCGCGGATTCCTCCATTGCGCCCCTGCCAGGGTCGGTCCATTATTCCGATCCAGATAACCTAGCCACGCAAGCTCACTTCAGCTCTTCCCGACCCCCGGAGCGAAAGGAGCCCAGATGCGCCCCGCCACATCTGCGCGAATGATCAGTTTGCCGTTGGAAACTTTTTCGAAGTAGTTCTCAAGAAATCGAAGCTTGTAAACGAAGTAGAGCGAGTCATGGGGCGGAGGGTCAATCATCCGTGCTGTGGTGGAATGCAGTTGAAAGCGACCATCTCCCGAAGTACGGGAATCGGTGTCGGTCTGGAACTCCACCATGAGCGCGAGTACGTGGAGTGTATCACTGAATCGTCGTATCGGTTCCGAACTGCTGAACGCACGT
>JANOOP010000351.1:0-1592 GCA_031421415.1 Candidatus Eiseniibacteriota bacterium | reverse complement strand
CGCGTCGCCCGCGACGGCGTCGTAGTCCTTCACGTAGGGAACGGAGAGCCGGCGCTCCGTGAGCGTGAAGCGATCGCCGATACGGTCGCCTCCGGAAACATCGAGAACGTGCGTCACCTCGAAGGCCATCGACACGGAGGCGTACTCGGCCAGCGCGGCGGGAAACGAGGCTTCCGCGATCTCGCTCGACATGCCCGCGGCGCCGACCGTCAGACCGGCTTCAACACCATCAGCACGAGACCGGCCAGCGGGGTCAAGAGCGCGAACGCTCCCCAGAGTTCCCAGCGGCGCGCCAGGGCGTGATAACGGGCGTAATCGAACACACCCGACTCCGCTCCCTCCCTGGCCATCGCGCGGAGCTGCCTCTGGAGCGGCGCGACGCGATACGAGAAGACGAAGCCGGAGATGGAGAAGAGAACGATCGTCCAAAGAATCCACGGAGTGCCAAGGATTGGCAGCCGTTTCGCGATGGCCGCCATGAAGCCAGCGGCGGTGATGAGGATCACACCGGGAATCGTGAAGAGCCGGTCGCTTCGGATGATGCCGTCCATCGTATGGGCGAGGAGCTTGGGGTCGCGCGTGCGCGCCGCGTGCGCATGCCAGAAGAGGCCCGTGACGATGTTTCCCAGGAACGCGATCACCGCCGTGACGTGGAGGAGTTTCAGCCAGAGATACAAGTTAGATCCTCGGTTCGAGTGAATCGTGCTCAGGACCCGCCGGCGTCGTCGGGCCGAAAGAACTGCCAGGTTTCCAGTGAATCGGTCACGCGTTCGTGACCGACAACCCGATATCGGCAGTGCTGGTAGAGGGCGACGTTCTTCGGATCCTCGGTGCTCAGACTCACGCCCGTCGATGTCAAATGGGCGAGCGACATGGCGTGGACCTCCCGGAGCAACCGCCCGCCCAGGCCGCGGCCCGCGTGCGCGCGGCGCACGCCGAGCATGTTCACGTGGTAGTGGACGCCAGGGATAGCGAGCCGTTCCCAGACGGCGACCAGCACTTCGTAGCGGGCCCTTGCCGCGGGTCCCAGGATCTCCCACATCGCGTCGCGCAGGGCGGAGAAATCCGCCGGAACGGGGCGCTCTCCGGGCGCGGTGATGGTCGCGATCGCCACGAGCCGTCCCGCGTCCTCGATGCCGAGAATCGGATCCTCGCGCAGGACGCGGGACGAGACGAAGACGTGGATCATCTCGCGAAGAAATCGGTCGTACTCCGCGCCGGCTTCCCCCACGCCGTATCTCATGACCGGGTAGTCGTGGAACGCCTCGCAGAGCGCGTCGACGGTCTCGGCGATCCGCTCCGGCGGGACGCGGATCGGATCGGCGGGCTCGATGGGTGAGCGGGGATCGGTCACGGCTTGCTCCGGGAACGAGAGGAACGCGCTGGAAGCCTCGGCTTGCCGGAGAGTCCTTGCGAGTATAGCTCGCGGTGGCGGAAGCAGGTCACGATGTGGTCGTTCACCATACCCACCGCCTGCATGTAGGCGTACACGATCGTCGTGCCGACGAAGCGGAATCCCCGCTTCTTGAGGTCCTTGCTGAGCGTGTCGGATTCGGGCGTGCTCGCGGGGATCTCGCGCATCGTCTTCCGGC
>JANOOP010000350.1:0-11354 GCA_031421415.1 Candidatus Eiseniibacteriota bacterium | reverse complement strand
CCGACGTCGGAGGCGATCGACACACCGCCGAGCGTCAGCGGAAGGCCGCGCTCTAGGCGGTGGATGTCGTAGCCGCTGCCGACGCGGGTCTCGGTGTCGTTCACTGTTTTTCTCCGGCTGCTCCGGCGCGGAGCAGCGCGTTCAGGACGATCAGGTCGCTCGGCACGGTCAGTTTCCGGTTCCGCTCGTCCCCCAGGACGACCGACACCGGAACGCCGATCGCCTCGGCCAAACCCGCCTCATCGGTGGCCGCGGCGCCGGTCTCCCGCGCGTGCGCGAGAGCCCTCCGAAGTATATCACTCGCGAAGATTTGCGGGGTTTGCGCGCCTACCAGCCGTTCGCGAGGAACCGAGCGCCCGATCCGGCCGTCGCCGGGGATCATCTCCTTGATGGAGTCGGCGAGCGGGAGCGCCGGGATGGCGGCGCCGTGCTCACGCGCCGCGGAGAGGACGCGATCGATGAGCGGTGAATCGACCAGCACGCGCGCCACGTCGTGGACGGCGATGAAGGGGAGGTCGGTGGTGAGCGCCTCGATCGCGAGCGCGACCGATTCCTGCCGCGTCTCGCCGCCGGGAATGATGCGGATGCGAACGCCGCGCGGATTGGCGACGTGCGTGAGGGCGTTCACCGCCTCGGCCTCCAGTTCGACCGGGACGGTGACGACGAGTTCGCCGGTCGCCGGGTGTGCGAGGAAGGTCTCCGCTACCCGCACGAGCGCGGGCCGGCCACCGACGTCGATGAGGAGCTTCGGGCCGGAGTCGCCCATGCGCCGCCCCTCGCCCGCGCCGGCCAGGATGACGGCGAGGTCGGGGGTCGGGATCGCGCTGCGATTGGCGTCGGGTTTGGGATCGGCGGGTGTGGCGGCCATGGATTGGAGCTACTCCCCGATCGCGAGCACGATCGCCTCGGCGAGCGTCGCGGCCGGGCGGATCTTGAAGGCTGCGTCCGACGTGGGGAGATCCTCGATCGCCCGCTTCGGCACGATGGCGGAGCGGAAGCCGAGCCGCTTCGCCTCCGCGATCCGCCGCGAGAGCTGCGGCACGGGACGAAGTTCGCCGCCGAGCCCCACTTCCCCGACGGCGAGAAGGTCCGGCGAGACCGGCTTGTCGCGGAACGAGGAGGCAAGCGCGAGCGCGAGTCCAAGGTCGGCCGCCGGCTCTTCCAGTCGGATGCCGCCCGCCACGTTCACGAAGACATCCGCCCCCGCGAGCGAGAGCCCCGCGCGCTTCTGCAGCACCGCGATCACCACCGCCAGGCGGCGCGAGTCGATCCCCTGCGCCACCCGCTGCGGATTGGCGAAGTGGGTCGGCGCGACCAGTGCCTGCACTTCCACCAGGAGCGGCCGCGTCCCCTCGATGGAACCGACCACCACCGAGCCCGGAGACTGCTCACCGCGCTCGCGGAGAAGGCGCTCCGAGGGATTATCGACCTCCACCAGGCCATCGCCCCGCATTTCGAAGACTCCGATCTCGTGCGTGGAGCCGAAACGGTTCTTCGCGGCGCTGAGGATGCGGTAGCCGTGGTTCCGGTCGCCCTCGAGGTAGAGGACCGCGTCGACCATGTGCTCCAGGGTGCGAGGTCCGGCGACGGAGCCGTCCTTGGTGACGTGGCCGATGAGGAGGATCGGGAGCGAGCGGTCTTTCGCGAGGCGGAGGAGGCGGAGGCCGCATTCACGGACCTGGGAAACAGAGCCCGGGGCTGCGTCGATGTCGGAGGTGAAGAGGGTTTGGATCGAGTCGACGACGAGGAGCGCGGGGGTGAGGCGCTCGACCTGCGCGAGGATCGCGTCGAGATCGACTTCGGCTTGGACGTAGAGCGGGGAGTCGGGATCTCTGAGGGCGAGCCGTTCGGCGCGCATCTTGGTCTGGCGCGGCGATTCCTCGCCGGTGACGTAGAGCACGGTGCGTTGCTGGCGGGCGAGCGCCGAGGCGAGGCCTAGGGCGAGCGTCGATTTGCCGACGCCCGGATCGCCGCCAATGAGCACCAGCGAGCCGGGGACGAGGCCGCCGCCGAGAACGCGGTCCAGCTCGGTGATCCCCGAGCGCCAGCGGTCCTCCGCGCCGGTCTCGATCGCGTCGAGTTTGACGGGCGCCGCGGCTTCGGCCCCGGAGTAGCTGGAGCGGCCGCTACCGCTGGCCGTCCCGCGCGCGCGCTTGGCGCCGGCGCCACCGGAAGCGCCCGCGGAGCCCGCCGGCGCTTCCGCCGCGGTATTCCACGCACTGCACGCGGGGCACCGCCCGAACCACTTCGGGCTCTCGTTCCCGCATTCGGTGCAGAAGAAGGCGGTGCGCTCGGCGCTGGAGATGGACCGTTTCTTCACGATGTACCTCGGCACGTCGACACGATCGCCCCGGCTCCGCGCGAGCCCAGGCCGCCGCCCCCACCGTTCGATATGCTGAAATCGACGACGATCACGTCCGATCGAGCCTCACGGCCAATCGAATCTCATGCCGCATTCGGTCGGTCTTGTCACCACACTAAAACAACCCGATCTTCAAGTACCGCTTCGGGTTCTTCTTGATGTCCTTCACCAGCTCGTTCGTATTCCTCAGCGTCTCCCGCATCTCCAGATAGAGCGTCGAGTCCTGGATCGCCTTCCCCAAACTCCCCTCGCCCCGATCCAGTCTCGTCACCACGCGATCCAACGAAGTCGCCGTGCTCGACAATTGATCTGACAGCGTGCTCAACTTCCGCGACGCGTTCCCGAAGTCACTGATCGAGGCCTTCACCTCCGCCTCGTTCGTCGACGCGATCGAATTCAGCTTCTTCGCCGCGCTCCGAAAATCCGCCACCGCCAGATGTAGATTCTGCCGATTCGCCTCGATCGTCTGCGCCAAACTCGTGGATGCCTTCTCCACGTTCTTCGCGGCCTTCTCGATCGTGGCGGGATCCATCGCATCCAGCATCAGATTCAATCGAGACGACAACTCCGTCGCTTCGGTGATCAAATCCCCCGCCCCGGAAATCACCTCCGGCACGCCCGACTGGAATCGCCCGGGGATCGGCTTCTTGCTGTCGAACGCCCCCGGCGTCACGCCTGGGTCCAGCGCCAGGTACTTCTCCCCCAGGAATCCCTTGTTCGTCACTCGCAGCTCCACGTCGGGATGCAGCAAGACGTCCCGCTGCAGATCGAACTCCACTCGGACCCCCTGGTCCTCCAGCGTGATCGCGGTGACGACACCCTTCTTCACCCCTCGCACGGCGACCGGATCGCCCTCCGCCAGCGAGCCGACTTCCTCGAACCGGGAGAAGTAGGTCGTCTTCTTCTGTCCCAGCCGAAATTCCTTCAGCCAGACTACGCCGAGAATCATGACGACGAGCGCCATGAGCCCGGCGATTCCAACCTGGATAGCGGCGGCGCGAGACGTTTGGTTCATCCGTGTCCCTCTACGTCGGTTGGAGGGGTCCCTCGCTGCTCCCCTCGATGAACTGCCGCACGATCGGATCCCTCGTTGCCTGGATCTCGGCCGGGGTGCCGATCGCGTGGATGCGTCCCTCATGGAGCATCGCAATGCGGTCGGCGATATGATAGGCGCTTCGCATGTCGTGCGTCACGGCGATCGACGTGATCTTCAGCCTTTCTTGTAATTGCCTGATCAACCGGTTGACGACATCCGCCGTGATCGGGTCGAGCCCGGTCGTCGGCTCGTCGTAGAGCATGATCTTCGGGTTCATGGCCAGCGCTCGGGCCAGGGCCGCGCGCTTCTTCATCCCGCCCGACAGGGCGCTCGGCCGCTGCGACTCGGTCCCGGTCAGCCCCACCAGGGCTAGTTTCTCCGCCACCACGATCTCGATCTGTACCTCGGGCAGCGGCGTGTGCTCCCTCAATGCCAGGCCCACGTTCTCCCCGATCGTCATGGAATCGAAGAGGGCGCCGGCCTGGAAGAGCATCCCCATCCCCTCACGCAGCTCGAACAGCTCCCGGTCCGCCAGTTTCGTCACGTCGAACCCGTTCACCCGCACGATCCCCCGATCGGGCTCCATGAGCCCGATCGCGTGCTTCAACAGAACCGACTTCCCGCTCCCGCTTCGCCCGATGATGACCAGCGACTCGCCGCGCCCCACCGAGAGCGTCACCCCCCGGAGCACTTCCTTCCGCCCCAGCCGCTTCCAGACGTCCGAGAACTCGATGGCGACGTTCGGCACCAGGGCCGGGCCCGTGTCGCGCCCGGGGACCGAGCCCAGATCCGGCGCCCTATGCAAAGAGCACCCGGAAGAGGAACGAAGCCAGGAGATAGTCGACCACCAGGATCAGCACGCACGAGGCGACCACCGCCTTCGTCGTCGCCAGCCCGACCCCCTCGGCGCCCCCCTCGCTCTTCAGGCCGTAGTAGCAGCCCATCGTCGCGATGATCTGCCCGAAGAAGAAGGCCTTGAGGATCCCCGAGAAAACGTCGTGCATCTGGAAATACATCTTCAGGCCGCTGGTGAACGTGTGCGGCGTGATGTCGAGCGTGCTGACGGCGACCAGGTAGCCGCCGAAGATCGCCACCACGTCGGCGAAGATGGTCAGGATCGGGAGCATCAGCGTGGCGGCGATGAAACGCGGCACGACGAGGTAGCGAATGGGACTGATCCCCATCGTCTCCATGGCGTCGATTTGCTCGGTGACGCGCATGGTGCCGAGTTCGGCCGCGACCGAGGCGCCGACGCGTCCGCCGACCACGAGGGCGGTCAGGACGGGGCCGAGTTCGATCACGACCGATTTCCCGATGACCGTGCCGAGGTAGACCATCGGCACGTAGTCGCGCATCTGGTAGGCAGCCTGGACGGCGGCCACGGCGCCGGTGAAGAGCGCGACGATGAGCGTGAGCGGGATGGAGCCGATGCCGATGGAGGCCATCTGGTTCACCACCAGCCCGATCTTCCGAATGCCGAACGGCAGTTCCCGAACGACCTGCCCCATCAGGAGAAATACCTCGCCGGTGTCGGCGAGCGCGCTGAGGATCGAGCGCGCGGGCCAGCGCTCCGCGAGAGTGGGGCGGACGGCCTCGTTCACCGAGGCGGCGGACCCTGCTGTGACCCGCCCTGGCCTCCGCCCTGGAATCCGGGGGGCGGCCCGCTGGGCGGAAGTTCGCGCAGCGATTCGAAGCGCGTGCACTCGCTCAGGAACGCCAGATTCACCGTGCCGATGGGGCCGTTACGCTGCTTGGCGACGATGATCTCGGCCTTGCCGTCCTTCTTCTCCGGCTCGGTCTCGTAGACCTCGGGGCGGTAGACGAAGAGGACCACGTCGGCGTCCTGCTCGATGGCGCCCGACTCGCGGAGGTCGGAGAGCATCGGCCGCTTCGCGCCGCCTCGCGTCTCCACCGCGCGCGAGAGCTGCGAGAGCGCCACGACCGGCGTGTGCAGTTCCTTCGCCAGCGCCTTGAGCGATCGCGAGATGAGCGAGATCTCCTGCGTCCGATTCTCGGAGTTCTCCGGCCCGCGCACGAGCTGGAGGTAGTCCACGACGATCATGCCGAGCTGACCCTCCGAGGCGGTGAGGCGGCGCGCCTTCGCGCGCATCTCGAGGATCGTGATGGCGGCGGAGTCGTCGATGAAGATCGGCGCCTCGTGGAGCTGCGCCGCGGAGTTCTGCAACCGGCGATACTCGTCGGCGCTCGCGTAGCCGCGGCGAATCTTGTGAATGTCGACGCGCGCCAGGGAGCAGAGCATGCGCTGCACCAGCGACTCCTTCGACATTTCCAGGCTGAAGACACCGACCGGGCGGCGGTCCTTGGGTTTCGCGCGGACCGCCACGTTCTCGGCGATGTTGAGCGCGAACGACGTCTTCCCCATCGACGGGCGTCCGGCGATGACGATGAAGTCGGACTTCTGGAAGCCGGCCGTCAGCTCGTCCAGGTCGTAGTAGCCGGTCGGGGTGCCGGTGACATGAACTTTCCGCTGCCGGTACTCCTCGATCGCCGAGAATCCCTGCAGCACCAGTTTATTCATGGGTACGAAACCGGAGCGAAGTTGGTCGTTCGCGATCTCGAACACCTGATGCTCGGCGCTATCCAGAATCACGCGCGCATCGGTCGCTTGGGCGAACGCCTCGTCCCGAATGCCCTGGGCGACCTCGATCACCCGGCGGAGCGTCCACTTGTCGATCACAATCCGGCAATACGCCTCGACGTGGGGCGGAGACTTCACGAATTCATCCAGCGAGGTCAGGAACGCGAACCCGCCGATGAACTCGAACTCGCCGCGCTTCTTCAAATCGTTGGCGACCGTGACGAGGTCGATGGGCTGCCTCTCTTGAGACAGGATCTCCATCGTCTTCCAGATTTTCTGGTGCGCCGGAAAGTGAAACTTGTCCTGCGTGAGAAGCGACATGGCGGCATCGACCGCGATATTCGACACGAGCATCGAGCCGAGCACCGCCCTCTCCGCGTCGAGATCGCACGGCTGGAACTTTCCGGCGTGCACTTCCGCCATCGGTTCCGCCTCCCTGTTTCCGGCACTGAACGGTCGCCGCGCTCGCCCTTCCATGTCTCCCCCTACTCTACCGAGTGCACCAGATCGCGCACGCGTTGCAGGTCGATCCACGCTTCGCGCTTCCATCCCGGATTCCGGAGGAGCGCGGCGGGATGATACGTCGGAATGAGCGGAATGCCGCGGAACGAGTAGGTCTTTCCACGCATCGAGCCCATGGTCGCCTTCGTTTCCAAGAGCGCCTGCACCGCCGAGAGTCCCAGCGCGCAGATCGCCACCGGGCGGACCAGCGCGACCTGCTGCTCGAGATAGGGACGGCACTGCGCCACTTCCTCGGGGGCCGGCGGCCGGTTATCGGGCGGCCGGCACTTGAGGACGTTGCAGATGTAGACATCCTCGCGCTTCATGTCGATCGCCGCGATCATCTTGTCGAGCAACTGCCCCGCGCGGCCCACGAACGGAACGCCCCGAAGATCCTCGTCGCGGCCCGGGGCTTCACCCACGAACATCAACTTCGCGAGCGGCGAGCCGTCGGAGAATACGGTTTGTGTCCGGGTCTTGCAGAGTCCGCACTTCTCGCACGTCGCGACCAGCGATTGAAGCGCCGGGAGATCGCGCGGCAGATCGGCGCGCGGCTCCAGCGGGACCTCGACCATCGGTGCCGGCGGCGGCAAGGGGGGCGCGCTTCGCATGGGCTCCGGCTCGAATCCTGGGAGGGTGAGCGTCTCGGCGGCCGCTGCCGGCGCCGACTCCGTGACCTTCAACCTATCCCGACTCCGGGCCAAAATCGTCCGCGCCTCGCGCGCCGCCGCCCTTGCTTCCTCCCGGAGATCGGTCACGTCAACTCTTGCCGTCGAGCGCGGCGGCCACCCGCAGCAGGATTTCATGCGCGATCTCGCGCTTCGGACGAAGTCCCAGCGGAACGTCGGCGCCGTCCTTCGCCAGGAGCGTCACGTCGTTCTGGTCGGAACCGAATTCGGAGCCCTTGCGGAGCGGATTGTTCACGGCGATGAGGTCCAGGCCCTTTCGCTTCAGCTTCTCGCGGCCTCGCGCCACGCCTTCGGTCGCATCTTCCGTCTCCAGCGCGAAGCCGACAAGCAGCTTCTTGGGGAATTTCTTCCGCACGTCGCTCAGGATGTCGGGAGTCGCCGCCAGCTCCAGCGTCAACCCCTTCTCCGTGCGCGGCAGCTTCGTCTTGGCCGCCGCCGCCGGGGCGAAATCGCTCACCGCCGCCGCCATCACGAGCGCGTCCGCATCGGCCATCGCCGCGAGCACGGCGTCGCGCATGGCGCCGACCGTCATCCCCTCGACCGTCGCGATTCCGGCGGGGGCCGCCGCCGTGGTGCGCGCCGTCACCAGCGTGACGCGAGCCCCCAGCGCGCGGGCCTCCTCGGCGATCGCGAAGCCCATCTTCCCGCTGCTCCGGTTGGCGATCACGCGCACCGGATCGATCGGCTCCTCGGTGCCGCCCGCGGTGACGACGATGGAGCGGCCGCGAAGCGGCAGCGTGGCCGCACCCGCGCCGGCGACAACGCCCGCGCGCGCCTCGCCGCAGGCGCCCACGATCAGCTCCAGCATCGCCATCCGTCCCATGCCGTGCTCGCCGTCGGCCAACTCTCCCGCCTCGGGCCCGACGAACCGAACCCCGCGACGCTTCAACGTCGCGACGTTCTCCTGCACCGCCGGGTGCTCCCACATGGCCGTGTTCATGGCGGGCGCGATCAGGATCGGCGCGCGCGTCGCCAGGAGGGACGTGGAGAGGAGATCGTCCGCGATGCCGTGCGCCAGCTTGGCCAGGAGATTCGCCGTCGCCGGGGCAACGAGGACCAGATCGGCCTCGCGCGCCATGCCGATGTGCGCGTAGGCGAGCGGAGACTTGGGGGTTTCGGGGAACCACGGTCCTGTGGTGAGGGCCGCGGGCTCGAAGAGATCGGTCAGGATCAGTCCGCGCGTCACGGCCTGGAGCGCGTCGGGGGTTGCGAAGCGCTGGGCGTGCTTCGTCATCAGCACGGAGACCAGGGCGCCCTCCTTGCCGAGGGCACGGACCAGCTCGGGCGCCTTGTAGGCCGCCACCCCGCCGGTGATGCCAAGCAGGATGCGCGCGCCGCGAAGGGACGCCGGCCGGTCCGTCACGGCCTGGTTACTCCGCGGACTCGGGCAGCGGCTCGACCGCGGGTGCCGGCTCGTCGGGTTCGGGGCCATACCGGAAGAGAACATGCCCCTTGTACGTTTCCTCGAGGGCGATGTTCGTGACCTTGCCGCCGATATCGAGTCCGGTCTGCCGGGAAAGCTCGTTCAGCCGGCGCGCTTCCTTGGAGGCGACGATGATCAACTCATACTTGTTCTTGATGTTGCCCGAGCGAAGCGCAGGGCTATTCGGATTGTCCACGTTGAATCCTCCTTGCTGGGAATCGGCCGCGGCGCCATTTCCGGGCGGGAGCTACCCCGCCTGAAGGCGGGTCTGGGCCACGGCAAACGATGAGTATACGGCTCTGGAGGGCCCCCATCCAGGGGGAAGTCTGGGGAAGGCAATCTAGAGTTAACCGGCGTATTTACAATAACTTCTGTGCGTCCCGGCGCGGCGCGGCGGGCCCCGGGGCTACCGGTCGGTGCGAGAGCGGATCAGGCGAGTCGCCCGGCACGTCTCGGCGACCACGATCGCATTCACTTTTCGGGCCGCCGCGTCCCAGTCGTCGTTCACCACGGCGAAGTCGTACTCGTGGGACAGGTTGATCTCGCGGCGGGCGTTGTCGAGGCGGAGCCGGATCCGCTCCTCGCTGTCGGTTCCCCGGCCGCGGAGCCGTTCCTCCAGCCGGGCCAGCGACGGCGGAAGGATGAAGATGAACACTCCGTCGGGGTAGATGCGCCGCACGGCGCGGCCTCCTTGCACGTCGATGTCGAGGAGGACGTTCTTCCCCGCCGCCAGCGACTGGTCGATCTGCGCGCGGAGCGTCCCGTAGAGTTCCCCGTGCACCTCCGCCCACTCCACGAACTCGCTTCGCTCGATGCGGGCGCGGAAGTCGTCGCGATCGAGGAAGAAGTAGTCCGTCCCCTCCACCTCGTGCTCGCGGCGCGGCCGGCTGGTGGCGGAGACGGAATAGACGAAGTCGGAGTGCAGGCGCAGGAGCTCGTGCACGAAGGTGCTCTTCCCGGCGCCGGAGGGGCCGGAGATGACGGTCACGAAGCGGCGATAGCCGGCCGTCAGGACGGCTTCGTCGTCACTCGATGTTCTGGACTTGTTCCCGGATTCGCTCAAGTTCCTCTTTCACCTCGACCACCTGCTCCACGATGGCGAAGTCGTTCGACTTCGAGCCGATCGTGTTGATCTCTCGGTTCATTTCTTGAAGCAGGAAGTTGAGCTTCCGCCCGGGAGTCGACTCCTCGTTCAGGTAGCGGCGGAACTGGGCGCAATGCGCTTCCAGCCGCACGCACTCCTCGGTGCAGTCGAGGCGATCGGAGAGAAGGGCGATCTCCTGCACGACGCGCTCCTCGGGGAACTCGAAACCCTCCAGAAGCGTCTTCACGCGCTCGCGCGTCTTCTCGAAGGTCTCGCGGACGCGCTGCGGCGCCCGCTCGCGCACCACGGCGACGCGGGAGCGAAGCGCCTCCAGGCGCTCCTCGAAGTCGCGCTTCAGGTGCTCGCCCTCCTGCTCCTTCATGCGGAGAAGATCGGCCGTTGCCTGCTCCACGACGGTGCGGAGAAGCTTCACGTAGAACTCGGGATCGCGGGCTGTCTCCTGCCAGACGAAGACGTTCGAGAGCGCCGCGAAGGCGTTCACGTCGAGGTCGCCCTTCAGCTGGTAGGCGCTCTTCGCCTCGTTCAGGAGCTGGAGGTAGCGCTCGGCCGTCCTCCGGTCGAGCGTCAGCGTGCCTCCCGGTTCCTCGGTTTCTTCGCCGTCGTTCCCCCAGGTCACCACGAGCGAGAGCTTCCCGCGCGTCATCTTCTCCTGGACGATCTTCCGCGCCTCGGCCTCGTAGGCCGCCAGCGCGCGCGGGAGCCGCGCGGAGAGTTCGCAGAAGCGGTGATTCACCGAGCGGAGCTCGGCGGTGAGTCGGAGTCCCTCGGCCACGGCCTCGCCGCGGCCGTAGCCCGTCATGCTTCGAAGCATCGTCGTGGGTCGCCTTTTGAGGGAACAGGTTGAAGTGAGGTCCCACTCTACGCCCGGGCCGGTCGTCCGTCAACGCGCGGGGCGCCTGCTCCGGCGCCCCATGCGGCGGGAGTTTCCCGTTGACCCCGCACTCGTCCGCTCCCTACCGTGGCCCGCATGCCGCGCTGGCTCCTCGTCCTCCTCGCGCTTCTCGTCCTGGCCGCCGCCGTCGTGCCGTATGTCCGCACGCTCGACTCCGAGTTCGTCTGGGACGACACCTTCCTCATCGGACCGCAGCTCGACGTGCGCGCGCCATCGGACCTGGTCCGTCTCTGGAAGACCCCCTTCGACCAGTCCCTGAAGGACGAGGCGATGACGAGGAACTACTTCCGCCCGGCCGTGCTCTACACGTTCGCCCTCGATCGCGCGGTCTGGGGCGAAAACCCGCGCGGCTTTCATCTCACGAATGTGGCGCTCTACGCCGCCGCCTGCTTCTTCCTCTGGCTCTTCGCGTGGGAACTCTCCGGCCGGCCGATCGCCGCCGCGCTCGGGACCGTCCTCTACGCGCTTCACCCCGCTCACCCCGAAAGCGTTGCCTTCGTCTCCGGGCGGACCGACGTCCAGTCCGCGCTCTTTCTCTTCGCCGCGCTCTGGGCCGCCGTCCGCTTCGGGCCGTCGATCCGCGATCCCTGGATGAAGCTCGCTCCCGCGGCGGCGCTGCTTCTCCCCGGGCTCTACGCGAAGGAAGTGGCGCTCTTCGGGGCGCCGGTTCTGCTGCTCGCGCTCTGGGTGAAGGAGCGGCGTCTGCCCGCGCGCGATCTCGCGCGTGCCGCCGGGGCGGTCGTCGCG
>JANOOP010000349.1:0-6092 GCA_031421415.1 Candidatus Eiseniibacteriota bacterium | reverse complement strand
GGCGATGAAGAAGATCCGCTTCCGGAGTCTCGACGCCATCGGCTACCACCCTCTGGAACTCCCGCGGCTCAACCTCGACACGGTGGCGTTCTGGATCCGCCCCGACGAGGCGGCGCGCGCGGCGGTGCGGGTGAAGGGGCTGAACCCGGCGGAGGGACTCTCGGGACTACGAAATCTCCTCATCACGCTTCTGCCGCTTCATGTCATGTGCGACCGGCCCGACCTCGGCGGGATTCTCAACAGCAGCAATCTCGGCGAGCAGGCGCTCTTCATCTTCGACCGCTATCCGGGGGGCCTGGGCTACTCCGAGCGCGGCTACGCCATCGTGGGGGAACTGCTCTCGTCGTCGCTGGCGCTGGTGCAGGATTGCCCGTGCGAGCTCGGCTGCCCCTCCTGCGTCGGGATGCCGGTGCTTCGCCCCGCGCAGCAGCAGGACTACGATCTGAACGGCGGCTGGCCCATTCCCGGCAAGGCGGCCACGGCGCTCCTCTTGCGGCGACTGCTGGGGCGCTGAGCGCGTGCTCTCGAAGGCGCTCCGGGCGAAGATCGGCGACCTCTTCCGGGAGGAGGCGCCCGCGCGCCGCGCCGGGAATGGGCCGGCTTGTGAGAAGGCGGCGAAATCCCCTTCATCCGCCCGTCAGGCGGTCGTTCGTGAACGCACCGTCCTCGCGGTCCCGATCGAGGAGGTCCTCTCCGGCGGTATCGTCACGAACGACGAGGGGTCCCTCTTCGTCCATGAGCGTCTCTACACCGACCTGGGGGAGCGGCCGCTCCCTCTCCTCCGGAAGATCGCCGCGCTCGACCGCGGCTCCTACGACGACGATGAGCGCGCCGACGAGGCGAACCGCGCGCGCCGCCGCCGGAACCGCTCCCGCACCGAAGGGCCGCGCCTGGTGCCCAATCTTCGGAGTCTTCCCGACCTGGCGGCCGGTGTCGATCCGCCCGAGCGCGGACTCTTCCGCCGCTTCGGCCACCGCCGGCTTCTC
Source organism: Candidatus Eiseniibacteriota bacterium (assembly GCA_031421415.1). Taxonomy (GTDB): domain Bacteria; phylum Eisenbacteria; class RBG-16-71-46; order SZUA-252; family SZUA-252; genus SZUA-252. The sequence goes on along the minus strand of JANOOP010000349.1, from coordinate 5,106 downwards.
TACCTCGACATCGAGACGTGCGGCCTCTCCGGGGCGCCGGTCTTCCTGGTGGGGCTCGGGTTCGTCGTCGATCGAAACATCGTTTTCCGCCAGCTCTTCGCCCGCAACTACGCCGAGGAGAAAGCGCTCCTGGCCGAGGTCGCCCGGACGGCGCGGGAGTTCGACGCCCTCGTCACGTTCAACGGCAAGACGTTCGACGCACCGTTCCTCCGCGACCGCGCCGTCCACCACCGAGTGCCGTTCGCGCTCCCTCACCCCCACCTCGATCTGCTCTGGCTGGCGCGGCGCCGCTGGCGCGGGCACCTCCCCAACTGCAAGCTCCAGACGCTGGAATGGCGCATCCTCCGGCGGCGACGCGGCGGCGACGTGGACGGCTCCGAGATCCCCCGCCTCTACCACGACTACGTGAAGCGCGGCGAGCCGCACCGGCTGGTGCCGGTCTTCCATCACAACCTCCTCGACGTCGTGGCGATGGTGGAGCTGACACCGCCGATCTTCGATCCGGAGGTCGGGGTATACTGAGCCGCGCCGGCCCCCGTGGGGGAGGAGTCTCGATGTCCCGATCGTGGATGCGCCCGATTCGCCAAGCTCGCTCCATCCGCCTCGCTCTCCTCGCGTCGGGCATGTTCGCCGTTTTCTCGACGGGCGTGAGCGAGACCTCCGCCGCCACCGCCGCCGCCGCCACCGCCGCCGCCGCCACCGCGCCGCAACCATCGCCGCCGCGCGCGCGCCCCTCGCTCGAAGGGCAGATCGACGCCCGGCTTCGCGCCCGCAGGGCCGCCCTCATCGAGATTCGCCGCGACATCCACCGCCACCCCGAAGTCTCGGGCCAGGAAATACGGACCGCGGCCCTCGTCGCGAAGCATCTCCGCGCGCTCGGGCTCCAGGTGCGAACCGGTGTGGGGGGACACGGCGTCGTCGCAATCCTGCGCGGAGGAAAGCCCGGCCCTGTCGTCGGCTATCGCGCCGACATGGACGCCGTCCCCTCGCGCGAGCCCGACCCGGTCGACTTCCGTTCCATCGTCATCGGCGTGCGCCACATCTGCGGGCATGACGTCCACACGACCGTCGGCCTCGGCGTGGCGGAAGCCCTCGCCAGCGTGAAACGGGATCTCCCCGGCACGGCCGTCTTCTACTTCCAGCCGGCGGAGGAGACGGCGGAGGGGGCGCGCGCCATGATCGAGGCTGGCGCGCTCGGCGCCCCGACTCCGAGCGCCGTCTTCGCCCTTCACTGCTCGCCGCTCGAGGCGGGGACGATGGCCGCCATCGAGGGGCTGGTGCTCCCCGGGCTCGACGCGGCGACGATCCGGCTCTCGGGGACGGGCGACCTCGGCGCCGCGGCGAAGACGTGCGTGGGACTTCTCCTCGGAATGGAGACCGCGCCGCAGGGCGCCGCCGCCGACTCGTTCGTCGGCGTGGAGATCTGGAATCAGGGACTCCCCGACGGGGAGCGCACCGTCGCGGTCTCGGCCGGCATTCACGCCGCCAGCGAGACGATCTTCGCGCGGGTGGAGCGCGAGCTCCGCGCGAAGGTGGCGGCGCTCTCCCTCTCCGAGGTGACGGCTGAGGTCGCCTACCAGCACGCGGTCGTGCCGGCGACGGTGAACGATCTCGCGACGGTTCGCGCGACCTATCCGGCGCTCCGCCGCGCGCTCGGCGCGAACCAGCTCACGATCCTTCCCCGCGGCACGCGCTTCTTCAGCGAGGACTTCTCGTATTTTCTGCGGCGCGTGCCCGGAGCGATGTACTTCCTGGGCGTGTCGAACGAGAAGAAGGGGATCGCCGGGATGCCGCACTCGCCCGGTTTCGCCGTGGACGAGACGGCCATCGACGTCGGCGCGCGAGCGATGGCGCGCGTGATGGCGGACTACCTCGCGAGGGGAGGGGACAAACGGAGCGCGGTGAAGCGCTAGGGAAGCCGCTCGAAGCGAATCACGCCCTCTTCCGACCCAGTGCCGATCTCCCGGAAGCCGGTCTTCCGGAGCACGCCGATCGAGCCAATCAGCACCGGATAGGTCTCCGCGATCACGCGCCTCACGCCGCGCTGCAAGAACGCCCACGCCACCAGCGCCTCGACCGCTTCGCTCGCGTAGCCCCGCCGCTGATACTCCTCCAGCACCGAGTAGCCGATCTCCACCGTTCCGGTGGCGTCAGGCCCGCCCTTGAATCCGCCGTTCCCGATGGCGAGCAGCGGGCCGCCCTCAGCCGCCGCGGGGAGCGCGAGATACCAGAATCCCCAGCCCGTCGCGCCCTCCTCCTCGCGCAACACGCTGATCGACCAGGCGAGCGAAGCCTCGTCGTTGAGCGGCGGAGGCCAGGGAAGCGCCAGGCGGATGCCGTACTCGCGCTCCAGGCTCGCCGGGGCGTCACGTTCGGCGAGCGCCATGTCGAGCGTCGCGGCGACCACCTCGAGGCGCGTCGTGCGAAGGCGCGGGCTCTCGAAATTCATGGGGGGAGCGTGGGTGGAAGCCGCGGAAGCGTCAAGGAACGCTTCGACGGCGTCGGACTTCCGTCGCCTCTCCGCCGGCCGGGAGCCCGCGCCGGGGCGCGCACGAGCGCCACGACAATCGATTAACCCGCACCGCCACCGCCTTCCGCCCGGCACGGCGCTTGCTTTTCACCTCGGCGCGCCGCATCGGCTCCGCTCCCGCTTGCGGGGCGCGAACGGCGCAACCCACGGGCCGCGGAAGCGCGGGATCCGGGTGTGATGGGGGGAATGAACCCACGGCGGCCGGCGACTGCTGGCCGCGAAACAGCGATCGGCGTGGTCGCGTGGGAAGTTCTCGGGACGCCGCGGAGGGACGGGCGTCTTGGCCGGGTGGCGCGGATCTAGCGCGACCGCGACTCCCGTGGGCACGATTTGCGGCGGGGGTTCCGGTCCCCACCTCTACCACGAACCGGCCGGACTCCCGCCGTCCTTCCCGCGCCGCGCGCAGCCGGCGGGCGCCCTGCGTCAGTAGACGCGGACGGGGAGAATCACCATCGGGAGGCCGTGGAACGCCAGGCGGCGCTGCAGCGCGGCGCACGTCTGGTTGTGGAGCCAGCGGTTCACGGCCGCTTCCTTCTGGAAGACCAGCTGTCCGCCGAAGGCCACCGAGCGCGGATACGACTCGTTGATCTCCAGGCAAAGCTTCTCCAGCTCGTCCACGATGTCGGTGCCGAGGACGTAACGGTACTCCGCCGGTATTCCGATCCGCCTCGCGAACTCGACGTACTTCCGCAACTCCTGCTCCGTGCTGGCGCGGAGGTGGTCGAGTTCGTCCTTACCCTTGAACCGTCCCGAGTCGATCATCCCCACCGAGATGAAGACGACCTGCTTGAACTGGTTCGGGAAGACGCGGAAGAGATTGAGGAGCGTGTGGATGCCGAGCCCGCCGAACGACGTCACGGTCAGGACCGCCGTCTGCGCCGTCCGCTTCAGCGGCTGCGAGTTCGGCTCGTGGCTCGGCATCGGCACGGTTGTCAGGCTCTCGTCGAGGCGCCGGAGACTGACCGTGGTCCGGTTGTAGTGCCGGCGGATCATGAGGCCGACGCCGCAGAGAAGCCCCGTCGTCATGAGCGTGGCCCATCCCCCCTCCATGAACTTGAAGGCGACGGTGCCGACCAGAAGCGACCCGGTCACCACGAAGCCGAGCCCGCTGATGAGGATCGGCCGGACCCAGGGCTGCCCCTCCTTCCGGAGAATGAGCGCGTCGCGGCACATGGCCAGCTGGGCCAGCGCGAAGGTGAGGAATACGTTGATCGAGTAGAGAACCACCAGGATCTGGACCTTGCCCTGCGTGAGAAGCAGGGTCGCGGCGGCGGAGAGCGCGATGAAGAGAACGCCGTTCGACGTGACGAGCCGCTCGGAGAGGTTCCCGAAGCGCGACGGCACCCAGCGGTCGAACGCCATGTAGACGAGGACGCGCGGCCCGCCCAGGAAGCCGGTCTGCGCGGCGACGAAGAGGAGCGCGCCCTCGGAGACGAGGATGATCCCGGTCAGGACGTCGGGGAGGTTGCTCCCGGTCGTGAAGATGTTTCCGAAGACAGCGCGCCAGAGCACCGCGTTCAGGGTCTTTCCGGGGACGTGGCTCACCTGGTAGAGGAGGTAGTTGACCAGGATTCCCGACGCGATGAGCGCGAGCGAGATAGCCATGTAGCGCATCGTCGCCTTGGCCGTTTCGGTCTTCGGCTCGCGGAGCATTGGCACGCCGTTCGAGACGGCCTCGATCCCCGTGAACGTGCCGCCCCCCAGCGTGAAGGCGCGGAAGAGGATCATGAGAAGGCCGACCCACCCGATCTGCTGCACCGAGTTCGCCGACTGCTCGCGGAGGTGATGCACCTCGATCGGAACCTGGTTCCAGGCGAAGGCGATCCCGGCGATCAACGCGATGACGTGGCTCACGACGAAGAGGAGGAAGATCGGAGAGACGAGGGCGACCGACTCCCGAACGCCACGCAGGTTCAACACCGTCAGCACGCCGAGCAGGAGGAAGGTGACCGGCAAGAAGGTGAAATGGACCGACGCCGGCAAGAGGCTGAAGATCGACTCGCTGCACGCCGCGAGCGAGATGGCGACCGTGAGGACGTAGTCGACGAGCAGCGCCGCGCCAGAGACGAGCCCCGCTCCCGGGCCCAGGAGCTTCGTCGCGACCACGTAGCCGCCGCCGCCCGCGGGGAAGCGCTCGATGATCCGGATGTACGACGCAGAGATCACCATGACGGTAAGCGCGACCATCACGGCGAGCGGGATCGCGAGAAAGGTGTGCTCTCCGAGCGCCAGGAAGGCCGCTTCCGGACCGTACGCGGACGAGGAGAGTCCGTCGGCGCCGAGGCCGACCCAGGCGAGGAACGCGGCGAGGGTGATCTTGTGGAAAAGAGCCGGATCGGTGATCCGACGCGCGGGGCCAATGATGACGGCCCAGGCCCGCTTCAGAAAACGAACGGGCGCCGGCTCCTCGTATGGAGGTAGCGGCGCGCCAGGCGGCGGCCCCGGCAACGGTGCCGGCTGAGGTTCGTCCGGGTGCTCTGGTTGGTCAGCCATAACGAGCGTGGCAGTATAGAGGAAAACTGGCGGAAACTCCACGGGGCCCGGGAGGGGAGCAACTCTCCCCCGCTGGCGCCGAC